>JAIVIG010000132.1 GCA_020200675.1 Actinomycetota bacterium | reverse complement strand
ATATACGAGAGCAAGCCGTGGCTGGAGAGGTACGCCGACTACGTGCCGAAGGAGTTGCCGCTGCCGGCGAGGAGCATGGCGGACCTCTTCGAGGAGTCGGCCGAGCGCGCCACCGACCGCGACGCCGTCCGGTACTTCGATCAGGGTATCTCCTACGGGGAGCTGAACGACCTGGCCGACCGTTTCGCGACGCTGCTCTCCGACAGGGGCGTGGAGAAGGGCGACAGGGTCGCCATCTACACCCAGAACAACCCTCAATTCCTCGTCGCCCAGTACGGGGCCTGGAAGCGCGGGGCCATAGTGCTCCCGGTGAACCCGATGCTCAAGCAGAAGGAGCTCGACTACCACCTGAACGACTCCGGCGCGAAGGTGCTCGTCTGCCTGGAGAGCCTGTACGAGAGCGTGGCCCGGGAGGTCGTGCCGGGCACCGCGGTCGAGCACCTCCTGACCACCAGCGAGCTCGACTTCCTGCCCGAGGGGGCCGCCGAGAGCACCGCGGCCCTCGCGGACGCCGAGAGGCTGCGCCCCGAGGGTACGGAGGATCTGCTGGAGATCTTGGGCGAGACCACGCCTGACCCTGGGGCGCGCGAGTCGGTCTCACCGGAGGACACGGCCTACCTCGTCTACACCTCCGGGACCACGGGCCAGCCCAAAGGCACCATGGAGACGCACTCCAACGTCGCGTTCAACTCCGAGGTCTACCGGACCTGGATGCAGATAGGCGACGAGGACAGCGTCTTCGGCGCGGCGCCGCTCTTCCACATAACCGGCCTCATCGGACACATCGGGCTCGCCGGGCTCGCGGGCGTCCCGCTCGTCCTCTCCCACCGCTTCGACCCCGAGGAGGCCCTGCTCCTCATCGAGAAGTGGCGGCCGACGATGACCATTGCCTCCATAACGGCCTTTATGGCGATGATGAACGCGCCGGGCTCTGAGGATAGCGACCTGTCCTCGCTCGTAAAGTGCTACAGCGGCGGCGCGCCGATCCCCCCGAGCGTCGCCGAGCAGTTCGAGGAGCAGTTCGGCATCTACATCCACAACGCCTACGGCCTGACCGAGAGCAACTCCCCGACCCACTTCGTCCCGTGGGGGACGCACGCGCCCGTGGACGAGGAGAGCGGCGCCCTCTCCGTCGGCGTCCCGGTACCCAACTGCGAAGCCCGGCTCGTCGACGTCGAGAACCCTTCCGAGGAGGTCCCGGTCAGCGAGTCCGGGGAATTCGCCGCCAGAGGCCCGATGATCTTCAAAGGCTACTGGAACAAGCCCGAGGAGACCGAAGAAGCTTTCCAGGACGGCTACTTCCTCACGGGCGACGTGGCCGTGATGGACGAGGACGGGTGGTTCTACATCGTGGACCGGAAGAAGGACATGATCAACGTCTCCGGCTACAAGGTCTGGCCGCGCGAAGTAGAGGACACCCTCTACGAGCACCCGCAGGTGATGGAGGCCGCCGCCGTCGGCGTCCCGGACGAGTACCGCGGCGAGACCGTGCAGGCCTTCGTCGCCCTGAAGGAAGGGGACGGCGCGACGGAGGAGGAGCTAATCGCCTTCTGCAAGGAACGCATGGCAAACTACAAGTACCCTCGCAAGATCGAACTGCTCGACGAGCTGCCCAAGACCGCGACCGGCAAGTTCTTGCGGCGCGAGCTGAGGGACGAAGCGCGAGCAGAAGCGTAAGGAGAGGAGTCTGAAATATGCTGGTCTTGTGATCGGCGTTCTCGACGTCGAGTCGACCGACGAGCTGGACCAGATAATCATGGCCGGCCTCCCGAGGGCCGAATACCTGACCTTCGAGCAGGACCTCCCCGTGCGCGAGTACGCCTCCTTCGCCGGAGACATAAGGCGGCGCTGGGAGTAGGCAGGGAAACCAACAACTCGTCCCGCAGAGCACCTTCGCCCCTTCCGCGTACGCCCGCTTCGACCTCCGTCTCCTTCTCACGACCATAGACTAAGGTTCGTGAATACGCCTTCCCGGATTCGGGTAAGTATGTGCGCAAGGATAATATATGCCGTTTACAAAAGGTTAACGTTTCCTAGTATAATAAGACGCACAAGCAGATCGATCTTTGCGTGATCTTTGAAGACGCTGTCCAAGTGCGCAGAAAGGAGCTGTTACAAGTGAGCGAAGAGGGGCGCAGCCGGTCCGTGATGGACCCGACGCAGCTTTGGAGGCAGTGGTACGAGACGAGCACGAGGATGTGGTCGAACGTCTTCGGGGCCGGACAGGAGAATCTTCTAAACCCGTACGGGCTCTACCGGCAGTGGTTCAACGGCCTGGAGGAGTTGCAGCAGCAGATGCTTGGCGCCATGGGCGGGGCGCCGGCGTTGAGAAACGGTAGCCGCCCGGCATTGGGGGACAGCACCCCCAACACCCCCGCTTCGGTAGAGAACCCTGCCGCTTCGGCCAACCCGGCGGCGGCGCAGATGCCGGTCGCCGATGCGGCGGCGGGCCAGGTAGCCGAGGCGCAAAACCTGTGGAAACAGTGGTTCGAGGCTAACCAGGAATTCTGGCAAAAGGCCGCGAAAGTCGGGGAGGAAGCCGTAGATCTGGCCCCCCGGTGGTTCGCGATGCTCGACCAGATCCGGAACAACCTCCTGAGCGCGGAGGGGTACCCAACCGATCCGCTGCAGTTCACCACGCGCTGGTACAACGCGACGAGTGGTCCCTTCTCGGACTTCGTCGGCGACCTGATCGAGCGGGAAGAGATCCTGGACGTCTCCAGCCAGTTCTTGCAGAACTACGCGAGCTTCTATAAGGTCTTCCGGCGCAACTCCGAGGAGTACCTGAAGGGCATCTCCCTGACGGTCCGCTCGGACGTCACGCGGGTTGCCGGGCTCGTGGTCGCGCTCGAGGAAAAGATGGACCGCCTCGAAGAGGCCTTCGAGGACTTCGAGTACGGCTACGCCAGCCCCGCCACCGCAGAGTCCGTACAGGGCATAGAGGAGCGGATAGGCAGGCTCGAGGATTCCCTCGGGCGCATAGAGGGTGGCGCCGGCGACGCCGCGACCGCCGACTCGGTGAGCGGCCTCGAGAAGAGGCTCGACGACGTCGGGAGGACGAAGCGGAAGAGATCGCGGCGACGGCCGCGGCGCGGCGCAAGGCGCGGGAGCTCGGCGTGGACCTCTCGGAGGTCGAAGGGACGGGCCAGGACGGCCAGATCACGATAGACGACGTACGCAGGAAGGGAGCCAGCTAAATGGCGCAACAGCACACGCAGAACGGGGGTGTGGTCCCCTCGGACGCGGTGAACTTCTTCGACAGGTACAGCGCCGGCATGAGGGTCGTCGTCGAGGGCGCCCAGGCCGACACGGGACGGACGCCCAAGGAGGTCGTCTGGACCAAGAACAAGGCCAAGCTCTACCGCTACCAGCCGTCGGCCGAGAAGAAGTACCCCGTGCCGATCCTCATGGTCTACGCCCTCATCAACCGGCCCTACGTCCTGGACCTGCTGCCGGGCAACAGCTTCATCGAGTACCTCACCGACCAGGGCTTCGACGTATACCTGCTCGACTGGGGCATCCCCGGCGACGAGGACAAGGACATCGACTTCGAGCACCTGATCCTCGACTACCTGCCCCGCGCGGTCAAGAAGGTCTTGAGGACCTCCGGGGCCGACGAGTACACCCTGCTCGGCTACTGCATGGGCGGCACGATGAGCACGATGTACGCCTCGCTCTTCCCCGAGAAGCTCAAGAACCTACGTAAACATGTGGGAGCGCATCTTCGAGGACAAGCCCATGGAGACCTGGCTCGCGATGAACAAGTGGGTCAACGATGGCCCGCCATTCCCGGGCGCAGCATTCAAGACCTGGATCAAGGACTTCTACCAGCAGGACAAGCTGGTCAAGGGCGAGATCGAGCTGCGCGGCCGCCGCGTGGACCTCTCGAATATAGAGACGCCCCTTCTCTCTATCGCCGGCAGGAAGGACCATATCTGCCTCCTGCCGCAGGCCGAGGCCACGATGGACCTCGTGTCGAGCGAAGACAAGGAGTTCTTCGTCCTCGACGCCGGTCACGTCGGCCTCATGACCGGTCGCGGCGCCAAGCAGGGCCTCTGGCCGAAGGTCGTCTCCTGGCTCGAGACCCGCTCCGGCGCTTAAGAACTACCGAATCAAGAGGAGAACGACTAGAGGGCCTTTCGGCCCCCTAGTCGTTCTCGCTTTCGTGGGGAAGGACGATCCCTCTGCGGCTACCCTTCCTGAGCGCTCCGGCGCACATCGACCACCGTGATCTGGCCGTCCTGGCCCGTCCCTTCGACCTCCGAGAGGTCCACGTTCATCTCTTCGGCCTTGCGACGGGCCGCCGCTGTAGCTCTCACTTCCTCCCCCTGTGCAGCCTGATCGGCGGCAGCCTGTGCACCCTGCTCCCCGGCCTGGCTGGCCGCCTGCGCACCCTGGTTAGCGGCCTCCATGGCCTGCTGACCTGCCTGGCTAGCGGCCTGCTCGCCGTGCTGGGCAGCCTGCGCACCGCGCTGCATGTTTTGCTGAGCGGTCTGGGTGGCCGCGCTCAGCACCTCCTGGTAGAACGACAACGCAGAGTTAAGGAACTCAGAGTAGGCGTTGGTCCCCTCCTGGGAGAGCGTCTCGAAGGCCTCCTTCTGGCGCTGGCCCTGCTCCTGCAGGTTCTGCGTCGCCTCCCGGGTGCCCTGGGCCTGGTTCTGAACCTGCTCTACCCAGTTCTGGAAGAAGGTCTGCGTGAGCCTCAGGTTGCTCTCCTGCAACGAAACTGCCCTGTCTGCCAACGTCTGAAAGGACTGACGGGTAGCATCAGTTAGCTGCTCCACAGCAGCAGCGCCGGGCTGCTGCTGCTCGGCCTCCTCTTCGGCCCGCCGCTGTTCGGCCTCTTCGCGACGCCTGGCCCCCGCCTGTTTGGACGTTTCCAAGGTGTCGATGTACTGCTTCTCCGCCTGGGTATACTGGTCTCCAGCCTCGTTGTGCTGCCTTTCCGCCTCGGCGTACAGCTTTTCCGCCTCAGTGTGCTTCTTTCCCGCCTCGCCATACTGCTTTTCCGCCTCGGTGGTCTCTCGCTTCTCCTGTTCGTCCATCTCCGCCTCGTTGGTCTCCCGCCGCTCCTGTTCGTCTATCATGTTTACGCTCCTCTATTCACTTACTCGTTTACGAAAGGATCACTACCCTGTATAACGAGCTCTTACACCGAAGAGCAGTGCTGTGCTGATTAGTAGAGGCAACAGCAGCCCCTTATCCACCAGCTGCCGAGAGGGGTAGTCAGCGTGTTGAAAAACTCCCTCGTCCCTCGGCGGTCCCTACCGTAGCGAGCAGTAAACAGTCCTATTCGCCTTGAGACAACCCAGCTACTGCCGCGTAGTAGATCGCTTAGAGGAGCCCGTTTTACGAAGCGGCGTTTATCCTGCGGTCGATCTGCTTTAGGAGGGTTACTCGGTTCTTATTCCGCTGCTCATAGGCGCGAACCCGCTGCAGCTCCTCGGCAGAGAGGTTGTCCAGCCGCTCGACGACCTCACCGACGTTCAACTCGTCGTAGCCCTCGATCTGTACTCCAATGATTGCCCTCTGATCCGCTCGCGCACCTTCCTGGGCGAACTCCGCGCCCTGCTGCCCAACCTGGCTGCCGGCCTGCGCACCCTCCCCCTCCTCTTCGTCTTCATGCATCTCCTTGACGTAGGTCCCAGGTGCGTCCTCTAGGGGCGGGTACTCCTCGCTTCCTACCTCCTGGGGCGCATCGCTCTGCTCCCCGGAGCGCTGCTCGAGCCACCCTCGCCAGTCCTCCCACCAGGTGCCCTCGTGTTCCTCGGCGTTCTCGCGCCACTCCTCGGCGGTCTCGTAGTATTGGCCTTCGCCGGTCCAGTAGCCCTTACCCTTCTCCGGTGGGGCGATCATGCCGGCTATGTGTCCGCTGGCGGCGAGGGTGAAGTGGGTGCTGTTGGTGTTGGCGAGCTTGCTGATCTTCCACGCTGACTTCCAGGGCACGATGTGGTCCTTCTCCGCACCTACAGCGTACACGTCGCTCGTTATGCGCCCGAGGTCTATGGGACGGCCCATCAGCTCCACCTTGCCCGGCTTTATGAGGTTGTTCTCCAGGTAGGTGTTCCTTATGTAGAAGCTGTGGGCGTCGCGGGCCATACGCGCGCCGTCGGAGTTCCAATAAAGCATGTCGAGGGCGGGCGGCTTCTGGCCAAGCAGGTAGTTGTTGATCACGTTCGCCCAGATCATATCGCTCGAGCGCAAGAGGTTGAACATGTTCGCCATCTTGCGGTCATCGAGGTAGCCCC
Source organism: Actinomycetota bacterium (assembly GCA_020200675.1). Classification (GTDB taxonomy): domain Bacteria; phylum Actinomycetota; class Rubrobacteria; order Rubrobacterales; family Rubrobacteraceae; genus Rubrobacter_F. The sequence continues at coordinate 2,373 of JAIVIG010000132.1, read as the reverse complement.
GCTCCATCATCTGCATCTCCATCGCCTCGAACTGAGGCTCGTCCATAAAGGTCTCGGTGTCCCCTACCTCGGAGTAGTCCTGGAGCGAGACCATGAAGGTGGGATCGCCGAACTTCTGCTTCTCTTCCTCGTCGTCACCGGCCGCGAGCCAGGCCAGCGTCATCACCAGGAGTGTGCCGCCGATGCAGTACCCAACGGGGTTGACCTTCTCGCTGCCCGTGATCTCGCGTATTACGTCGACGGCCTTCAAGGGACCCAGGGTCATGTAGTCCTCGAACTTGGTCTCCGCCATCGAGGAGTCTGGGTTCTTCCAGCTGGTCATGAACACCGTGAAGCCCTGCTCCACAAGGTACTTGACGAAGCTGTTCTCCTCGCTCAAATCGAGGATGTAGTACTTGTTGATCCAGGGTGGGAGGAAGAGTAGCGGCACCTCGTGTACCCGCTCGGTTTTGGGCTCGTACTGGATGAGCTCGATAAGCTCGTTGCGGTAGACGACCTTGCCGGGTGTCGTCGCAAGGTTCTCGCCCACCTCGAAGGCGTCGGCGTCGACCATGCTCAGACGCCTCTCTTCGAGGTCCGAGGCGAGGTTGCGGGCGCCGTCGGCGAGGCTCGTCCCCCCCGTCTCCATCGCGCGCCTGATGGCGGCGGGGTTGGTGAGGAAGAAGTTGACGGGGGCCATCGCGTCCACGAACTGCTTGAGGTGGAACTTGAGGCGCCGCTGTTCCTCGGTGTCCTCGCCGTCGTCGGTCTCTTCGGCTTCCTCGAGGAGGTACTCCGAAGTTAGCAGGTACGTCTCTTTGAGCATCTTGTAGTAGGGGTTGGACTCCCACTCAGGGTCGGAGAAGCGCTTGTCGGGCTTGCCTTTCTCCTCTGCCTCCTCATGCCGGGGCAGGCCCCAGAAGCGGGACGCGATGTCGCTCCACACCTTCATCGTCGCCTCTTCGAGACGACGGTTGTAGTCCGTGGCCACCTGCATCGCCCGCTGCGGATCAGACACCTGGCGCTCGTGGAGGGTCTGCAGCGACTTGGAGATCTCCATCCAGTCGAGCGGTATGATGTTACTCATGGGATTGTCCGGCAGCTGCCCCATGAGCGACATCAACGGGTCGCTGGCTGTTGCCCCTTCGGGCTTCGCCCCCGCCTCCTCGCCGGTGAAGCCCGGGGGCGCGGTCATATTACCCATGTTGTTCCTGAGCCACTCCGACCACGCCTCGAACGGCGCGAAGACCGCCGAACCTGAGTTCGGGACGCCCGTTTCTCCAGCGTTTCCTCCCGAATCCGACATGAGCTATTCCTCCCCTTACATCCCGTCAGCGCCCTCTACGTGGAGCAAGCGTAGCGAGGTCACTCTATTGCACGAAAGTGCAACCGGAGCCTAAGATCTAGCCCTTAGTTTAGCTCTTCTTGGAGCCTCTCTGCTAACTGCTTTTCCGCCTCGGTGGTCTCTCCTGCAGCGCCACCGTCCTGTCCGCCAGCATCTGGAATGACTGCCGCGCCAAATCCGTCAATTGCTCCGTCGCCTGCTCGATCGTCTGCTTCTGCCGCTGGTCCACCGTTCTCTTCTCTCCTCTCGCCACCTGCGCTCGCCACCCGTGCCTCTTCGCTACCCTTCCCGTACCGTTCGTGGCGGCTCTCCTTTACCCGAACAAGAAAGCACCGCGTCCATGCCAACCTCCTACTACGCCCCAGGCTCCGGCAAACGCGATCCTAATCACGGAAAATGACCGCCCCCTCCTATCCGCGAAAGTTCAAAGTCTCCCGGAAACACATGTAATCGGAGCAACCGCCCAAAAACGCAAAGAGGGGCCGGGCCTCAAAAAGGACCCGACCCCTGAAAAGGTTGGCTATAGCGCCTACCTGCTGGTCTGATTCCTGGCGGCCCCGGCGCTCTCCTGGCCGGCCCGGTTGGCGGCCTCAGCGTTCTGCTGGGCGGCCTCGCTGGTGGCCTGCACCGTGCTCTGCATCGCCTCGCTCACCGCCTGAGTGCCCTGCTGGGTCGCCTGCGCGGCCTGCTGCATGTTGCCCTGCGCGACCTGTGTCGCCGAGCTCAACGCCTCCTGGTAGAACGACAACGCAGAGTTTAGGAACTCAGAGTAGGCGTTCGTCGCCTCCTGGGAGAGCGTCTCGAAGGCTTCCCGCTGGCGCTGGCCCTGCTCCTGGAGGTTCTGGGTAGCCTCGCGGGTGCCCTGGCTCTGGTTCTGGAGCTGCTCCATCCAGTTCTGGAAGAAGGTCTGCGTGAGCCTCAGGTTACTCTCCTGCAGCGCCACCGTCCTGTCCGCCAGCATCTGGAATGACTGCCGCGCCAAATCCGTCAATTGCTCCGTCGCCTGCTCGATCGTCTGCTTCTGCCGCTGGTCCACCGTTCTCTTCTCT
>JAIVIG010000131.1 GCA_020200675.1 Actinomycetota bacterium | reverse complement strand
TGGGCCTGAGCATGGGCGCCGACGATTACGTGGTCAAGCCCTTCTCCCCGCGCGAGCTGGTCGCCAGGGTCACGGCGGTGCTCCGGCGCGCGGAAGACACGTCGGCCGGAACACAAGAGAGGATACTCGCCTTCGACGGGCTCGAGGTAGACCCCAACACGCGGGAGGTAAAGGTCCGCGGCGCGCCCGTGACGCTCACGGCGCGGGAGTTCGACCTACTCTACTACCTGGCATCCCAACCCAGGCGAGTGTTCACCCGGGACCAGCTGATGGAGGAGGTCTGGGGCTACACCTTCGCCGCCGAGACCAGCACCGTCACCGTACACGTGCGCCGGTTACGCGAGAAGGTCGAGGCAGACCCCGCGCAACCGCGCTACCTCCAGACCGTCTGGGGCGTCGGCTACCGGTTCGGCGGCGGATGAGAAAGTCTCTCTGGACCGCCGGCGCCACACTGCTCTTCTTCGCGGGTTCGTTGGGGATCACGCTCCTTTTCGCCGCGACCCTGTTCGGCGTGCCGGAAGCGGATCTCAGCGCCGTGACGTTACTGCTCCTCGCCGTCGGGGGCGGGGTGGGGCTTCTGGCGCTGCTCATGATGCGGCCGGCCGTGCTCGGACGCGTCGGTGGCGTGCGCGGGCAACTCGTGGGCGTTGGCCTGATTTGCAGCTTGCTCCTCGTCGGGATGATACTGGCCGGGAGCCGGGCCATGTTCATATCCGAACACGACCTTTCGATCCTGTTGACGATGTTGCTCTTCGCCGCGCTCCTGGCGTTCGGGTTCAGCCTGCGCGGAGCGATGCCGATAGCTCGTCGCGTCGCACGGGTACGATGGGGCACGGCGCAACTGGCGAACGGGGAGCTGGAGACGGAGCTCCCCGTAGACGGGCACGACGAGATCTCGCAGCTCTCCGCCGATTTCAACCGCATGGCCGCCGCGCTCAGGGAGGCCGTCGCTCGCGAGCGCGAGATGGAACAGGCCCGCCGCGACCTGATCGCCGCCGTCTCCCACGACCTGCGCACGCCCCTCGCCTCCGCGCGCGCCCTTATAGAGGCCGTCGCCGACGGCGTCGCCGCCGACCCCGACACCGAGGCGCGTTACCTCTCCTCGGCCCGCAACGAGCTCGCGAACCTGGGGCGGCTCGTAGACGACCTGTTCGAGCTCGCCCAGATCGACGCCGGCGTGCTGCGGCTCGACCTAGAAGAAGCCTCGCTGCACGACCTGATCTCCGACACCCTCTCGAGCTTCCGCCCACAAGCCGAGCGTCGAGGCGTACGCCTCGTCGGGGAGGTCTCCGAAAGCGTGGACCCTGTGCTGATGAGCCCCCCCAAGCTCCAGCGCGTGCTCTACAACCTGGTCTCCAACGCCCTCCGTCACACCCCCGCCGACGGCACCGTGGCCCTGCGCGCTATGCCCGAGGGCAAAGTAATCCAGGTCGAGGTCACCGACACCGGCGAAGGTATCTCCCCCGACGACCTGCCACGCGTCTTCGAGCGCTCGTACAAGGGCGAGAAGTCCCGGACCCGCGGGGAAGAAGACTTTGCCCCCGGCGCCGGGCTGGGACTCGCCATAGCGCGGGGCTTCGTCGAGGCGCACGGCGGCCGGATCAGCGTCGAGAGCCGCCCCGGCCACGGCTCGCGATTCCGCTTCACGCTGAACCGCGTCTGACTTTAGCGGTTGGCTGTCAGCAAAATCCGAGATCCGAGGACTACGTTCCCGGCTTTACCCCTCCAAGGAGCGCGAGCTCCAGCCACTTCCAGTGGCAATCGACATCCACGAAGCCGATCTCCCGGAGCCCACCAAGTTGCGTCTCCACGTCGAGCAGCTGGTTGGACGGATCCTCCTCCTTCGGCGCAAGGCCCAAGGTGCTGAGGAATCGCTCGTGCAGGCGCGCTGTCGGCGAAGAGACGTGTTCGAGGTTGCAGAAAACGCCATCGGGTTCGAGCAAGCTAAAGACCTCCTTGTAGAGTTCGCGCTTGCGTCCGTCCTCGAGGTGATGGATGGCGAAGCAGGAGACGATCACATCGAAGGAGCCTCCCAAGTTGGGGAGCGGCTGCCCGAGATCATGCTCGACCACTCGCACCGACTCGTCGTCGGCGAAGTGTTCGCGCGCCTTTTCGAGCATGGTCGGCGAGAAGTCCAGGACGACGCCGGCGCCCCCGGGCCGGGCGAGCTTGACGAGGGCGAATAGCCGACCGTCGCCGGCGCCGAGGTCCAGCACGCGACGGGCGTTCGCAGGGAGCTGTTCGACGAGCGCCGCCTCCCCTTCTGTGCGGTGCGGGATAGCGTCGGCCCGCGAGAGGTAGTAGAGCGCGTGCTCGACCGTAGTCCACTCGCTCACAGGCTCTCTACGCTTTCCTGTACTTCGTTGTCACCCTGTAGGTACCGTCGGGGAGACTCTGGATCTGGTAGTCGCCGAAAAGGATCGGATCGAGGGCAAAGAGGCAGAGGAAGAGCCGCACCGCGAGGTTGCGGATCTCACTCTCCGCGTGCTCGTCAGCCCGCATCTCGATTATGTGCCGCAACGCGCGCACGTTACCCGTAAAGACCATCGGCGCCTCGGTCTCGTTGGGCAGCAACGAGCGCGCCGTCTGCTGCACCTTCTTGCGCGCGTCGGTACTGTACTCCGCGTCCAGGAGAGCCTCTCCCCTCTCCTGGCGCTCCAGCAATCGGTCCGCCATCGCCTCGTACTCCGCCGCCGCCCGGTCGGCTCGCTCCTCGAAAAGGGCGTGCAGCTCCGGGTCGTTCTGGTACTCGGGACGCTCCACAAACCGCAGCACCGCGCCCGAAACGTAGCGTTGCGAAACTTGCGAAATTCCAACTCCGGCTCTGTGTCGTACTAGCTCGTGCGTGACGCTGCGGCTGATGCCGTAGAGCAGTAAACTAAAACTCGCATGTTCCAACACGCTACCGTGGCCGGCGGAGGTAAGCCGCTCGAAGTATTGAGCGGCGTTCTCGTTGGTCGTACGGCGATAGCCGAATGACATGTAACAAAGTTGACCGGATGTTTTACATAGCTGCGAGGAATCCGGGAGCCTGGTCGCTTGCTAGTCTCCAAACGTCTCCCTTCTCAGCTCTCTCGAAAGGAAGGTTAGCTCATTTAGAGACGCTATACAGGGCTCGGAGATCTACCGATCTTCGCACGGCCTCTATGACAAGACGACGAACCTTCGTTGGGGCGCAGCGCCTGCACCGCCAGTTACACGGCCTCCGAGAGGGCGCGTCTGAGGGTGCTCGCGTAGCGGCCGGTGCGGATGGTCCTGAGGGCCTTTATCTCGACCTGCCGGGCGCGCTCCTGGGAGATACCCAGGGCTTCGGAGACCTCACGCAGGGTACGGGTCTTGGAACCGTCGAGGCCGTGGCGCATCTTGAGGATGCGGGCCTCGCGCTCGGGGAGCGACATTACGGCCTCCTGCAGCGTCCCTTCCCATTGCCCGATCTCGACTCTGGTGTAGTCGTCCTGGCTCCTCTCGTCGGGCAGGAGGTCGCCCATCTCGGTGCCTTCCTCGGCGGCGGTCCCAACCCTGGCGTTGATGCTCGCGATGGGCTGGCTGACCTCGCGCAGCCTGCGCGCCTCTTCGGGCTTTATCCCGAGCCGCGCGATGAGCTCCTCTTCGGTGGCGTCGCGGCCGAGCTCGAGGCTCAGCTCGTTCTCGGCCCGCCGGAGCCGGAAGAGGGAGTCGACGACGTGGGAAGGCAAGCGGACGGCGCGAGCGTGGTCCGCGACGGCGCGGGTGACGCCCTGGCGGATCCACCACGTAGCATAGGTCGAGAACCGGTTGCCCAAAGACGGGTCGAACCGCTCCACGGCCTTGATGAGGCCCGCGTTGCCCTCCTGGATCAGGTCCTCGAAGGACACCCCCCGCCCGCGGTACTTCTTGGCGATGGAGATCACGAGCCGGAGGTTCGACTCGATGAGGCGCTTTCTGGCCTCCCCGTCGCCCTCGCGGGCACGTCCGCTGAGTTCTCGCTCCTCGGCGGCGTCGAGCAACCTGCCGCCCCGAATTCTTCCTAGATACTGTGTGAGGGTGTCCTGCGCCATCCCATCCCCTTCCCGCCGACTCTTGGTCCTCCGTGCGTTACGAACCGTTCCAAAACCCGGTCGTCGAGGCTGCTCGTGACTTGCCAGGCCCGCTCACACGAGCATCGCAACTCAAGAAGCCGCCGCTCGCCCCCGAGCTTCACGACCGCCTCCTTGAACGACCGGAGACAGCATCCCGGCAATCCCCATACGTAGACCTCGGCCTCCGGCTCCCCCACCGGGGTGAGCGTCGTGTCCGGCCTCAGGGTCTCTGTCTTCTTCCTGCTCTTCCCGGGCATTAGGCTGCCCCCTTCCGCTCCCCGTCGCTCGCGCGCTCGGTGAACGCGCACTCTTCGGGCTCGACGGCGAGGGACGCCTGCCAGGCCGCCCCGCACGCCGGGCACTCGAAGTAGTCGTCGAGGCTCTTCGCACTCCGGGCGGAGCTGACCGAGCGCTGGCAGCATCCCGGAAGGTCCGCCTCGTAGAGCGCCTCTTCGCCCAGGGTCGCCATCCACATGTGTCCCATTACGCGGCCCTCCCGGAGAGGCGGCCGATCCACTCGCTCGCCTCTCCCCGAGTGAGCTCGGAGATCGGCTTGCCCACCATGTCCTCGAACTTCGGCACCCCGTCCTCAACGACGTCGGCGATCAAAGCCTCCAAATAGTTGAGCTGCTTGCGCGTCACCGGCAAGGCTTCCTTGGGCACCTCGTCCTTGCCCTCCCCGGCCTGCGACCCCGCCACGCGCGAGGACTCGACGGACTTCGTCTCCCGCGCGGGCTCGGGCACGACCTCCTCGTCCCCAAGCTCCTCCAGCGCCGCGACCCCGACGTTGATCGCATCCCGCAGAGCGCGCGCCTTCGCACGCGTCTCCGCCATGCGGATGATGTGCGGCGCTATGGCCCTCGAAACGTTCCCGGGGCTCGCGTCGCCGATGCCGCTGAACTTGCCCTCTTCGGTCCTGACCACCGCCCGAGCTATGGCGACCTCGCCGTTCTTGGCGCCCGGCACCTGCAACAACTCAGTCTCGATGCTCCTCAAACCCCGCGCGTGCGCCTCCTCCAGAAGCCCCGCGTACAACACGAACCTCCGACCACCCCGCTCGATCATGTACTCTTCCCGCATCTCGCTATACCTCCTTCGGCGCCGCTGCACCGTTACCGCTATCTTCACTGAGATGAGTGAGACTAAAGACAAAAAAGAGCATCAGGCGATCCCCTCGTAGGAGTACTGGCGACCTCCGGGGGCGGCGGTATTCTTGCGACGGTGTATGAGGCCGAGCTTGAAGAGCTTGGTGGCGCGGTTGTTGCAGGCGGTGTGGTTGATGCCGAGCCTCTCGGCGAGGTCGGCGTTGGTGATGGCGCCGGCCTCGTAGATCGCGCGCAGCGTCTCGAGCAGATGCTCGGACACCTCGCCCACTATCTTCGGGGCGCCGCCGGGCTCGTCTACCCGGATCATGGCCAGCCCCCGCTGCCGCAAGGAAGCCTCGATGTTCTCCAACAGCTCCCGATCCTCCTCGACCAACGCCACGTGCCTGTCCCCGTACTCCCCCGCCGCGACCCTCGAGACCAATATCCCCAGCGCCTCGTCCGCGAACGAGTAGTCCATCAGCTCCACGCCCCGCGTGTCCACGTACAACACCCCGTCACCCGGCAACCCCTCGAGAACCTCCCCGAGCGCCTCCCGCACCCGCCGGCCCGTCCCCCGGGTCACCATCAGCTTGCCGCCGACGCCCTCGTCGCCTCCCGAGGCCACGTCGTAGACCGCACGCGCCCGGGAGTCTTCAGCCACCGGCTCCATACTCACTGTCTTCAGTGAAATCATCTAATGGGATTATAAGGGTTGTATCGCACGAAAGCAAGAGGATTTTAGGGTTTTCATCCATCGGGTCTCTAATTCTCGCTGGCCGTCGGTAGCTCGTCGTCGGCGGCTTTGCGAGGCAGGGAGACGCGGACGAAGGTGCCGGGGAACGTGGGGACGTTGCGGGAGTTGGTGCGGTCACCGTAGAAGGTGACGCGGCCGGAGCCGGAGCGAAGGGAGAGGGAGCCACTGGCGCGGGCGGCGATCTGGCCGACCACCGCGAGGCCGCCGCCGCGTCCGAGCTCGCCGCTTCCCGACACTCCCATCTTGATGGCATGGCGCAGGGCGTCGTTGTCCGAAGCCGTGTGGTCGGCATACTCCGGGTTGCGCGAGAGGGTCTCGCGGACGCCGACCCCGCCGTCGGCGATGGCGACAAGGACCTCTTCGCCCCGGCCGCGGCCCCCGCTCACGATGTGCTGGTAAGCCTGGACCGCAGCGTAAGCGCCGAAGGGGGAACGGCCGTGCTCCACGGCGTTCGCGCAGATCTCGGAGAGGGTGGCGCAGATCGCGGCACGCTCGCTCAGTCCGTAGCCCTTGTTCGTGAGGATCTCCGAGATGCGGTTGATGATGCCCGGTATCTCCTCCTCGGAGTGGAAGCTGATCAACTCCTGCAGCGTCCCCGGGTTGCCCCGCCGCCGCTCTTCGAGGGTGGCCACGTCCACGTTCGTCTCGACCCTGTGCCCGAAGATCCTGAAAAAGTCCATCCTCTCCAGGTACGCCGCGACGTCGTGCCCGGAGAACCTCAGGCCGACCAACCGCGAGCGCGGTATCAGGAACTCCAAGAGCGCCGCCAGCGCGCAGAGCCCCGACGGCTCCACGAACTCCACGCCCCGCAAGTCCAGCACCGCCATCTCGCCCTCGACAGCTTGTGCCGCCGCGAACGCCGGATCCAGGCTACCCAGGGTCAATATCCCCCTCATCGCCCCCTTGCGGCGCACGTTCAATTCTAGCTGCGTACTCATCCACGCATTATTGTAGGCGGTATTTCCGGAAAGATACCGACCTGCAGAGGAACACCGCTCTGGCACATCCCCGGCATCGGGCCAGCGCGGTCTCAACCCTCTCGCCGGCGCTCGTAGAAGAGCTCGGTGTAGCGCTTGTTGTCGAAGCGACTGATGATGGAGCCGTCGCCGACCTCTCGAAAGCCGCACTTCTCGAAGACTCGTTGCATCCTCGTGTTGTGGGAGAGGGTGGAGCCGCGCACGGCCTTGAGGCCCAACGTCTCGAAGCAGTAACGGACGAGGAGCTCCACAGCCTCGCTTGCGTAGCCGCGGCCGCGCAGATTTTTCGAGCCCACCTTTATGCCGACCTCGCACCCTTCGTGCCTGAAGTCGTAGAGGGTGGCGAGCCCCATAGCCTCGTCCTTGGCCTCGATGATGAAGGTCTTTACGACCGGGTCCTCCCACCGGACCAGGTAGTCGCGACGGGCGGCGGAGAGCGAGATCTTGATCGGCGGTCGCCCGTTCCAGGCGGCGAGCTCGGGGTCCCGGTCCCACTCGTAGACCTTCTCGACGTCCTCCTCGCGCGGGGACCGCAAGGTCACCGATTCGCCGCTCATCGCCTCGATCTCTTCGGCGTAGATGCGTTCTCTCCTCTCGATTATGATCCCGGGCGGCGTAAAAGCCCCTATGACTACAAGTATAAAGCCTCTCTCGGGTAGAATACGCGGCAAGGGGAGACCTGGAGGCCACGAAGCGGGCGCACCGCGAGGTTGCGAGGTCGGGAGTAGCGTTGAGCAGCACAGTAGGGGAGTTCTTCGGGGGCTCCACGCGAAAGATTCGGGACGAGGTGTGGAGCGACGTCCCGGTGGACAAGGCGGTCCGGACGCTCCTGGAGACCGCCGCGATGTCGCGCCTCAAAGGGATGAACCCTTTGGGTTTCGCCCTCTACGCCTTCCCCGCCGCCAAACACACCCGCTTCGACCACGCCATCGGCGTCTACTACCTCACGCGCCTGACCCTCAAGCGCATCATAGACTCCGGCGCCTACCTCGAAGACCGGGACGTCCGGGCTTCTCTGGCCGCGGCCCTGCTCCACGACGTCGGACGCTACCCCTACGCTACCGCCGTCGAGGCCATAAGGCTGCCCGGCATGCTCCCGCGCGACGAGGTCGCCCGGCGCCTGATCGAGGACACCGAAATCGCCGAGGTCTTGCTAAACAGCTGGGATATCAAACCGCACAACGTCTTCCGCCTCGTCGCCCAGGAGAACGCGCCGGGCGACGGCTCGGAAGGCGCCGCGCCCTTGCGCAACCTGACACCGACCGAGCACCTGGCGCGGGACCTGCTCTCGGGCTCCCTGGACGCCGACATGCTCGATCGTCTCGTCCGGGACTCCCAGGGCGCCAAGGTTCCTTACGGCCTCATCGACGTCGAAGCCCTGGTCCGTTCCTTGCGCATCGTCGGCCAGGACAACCGGGCGGTGCTGGCGGTGGACGAGCCGGGGGTCGGCTACCTGCAATCGCTCGTCTTCGCCCGCTATCTGATGCACTACAACGTCTACGGCCACCA
>JAIVIG010000390.1 GCA_020200675.1 Actinomycetota bacterium | reverse complement strand
CATAGATTTCCACCTGCAGCTCAGGGCGGAGACCACGCTCGGGGAGGCGCACAAGATCTCCGACGCTCTGGAGGAGAGGATCCGGCACAGCCTGCCGAACTCGGACGTCCTGATACACCTCGAGGACGACCGCAGCCTCAGAGACGAAGCCCGCGATCACCAGCGCCCCGGGCTCCCGCGTTGAGAGCTTTGTGTCCTTGCGTGCGGTATCCTGAACGCTTGTGACCGAGAAGCGCTTCTACGAGCAGGGTTTCGAGACGGGCAACGGGCGCGAGGAGCGCTCCGGGCGCCGCTCGCCTCGAAAAGGCGGGGGCTTTCTCGAGTTTATGGTCATCCTCCTGGTCGCCTTCGCCCTGGTCTTCGGTTTCGTGAAGCCGTTCGTTCTCGAGGCGTTCCGCGTCCCGTCGGAGAGCATGGTGCCGACGCTGGAGGTCGGCGACCGTTTCCTGGCGAACAAGTTCGTCTACCGTTTCTGGGAGCCCGAGCGCGGCAACATCATCGTCTTCCGCAGCGTGGAGGGCGGAGATGAGGACTTAGTCAAGCGCATCGTGGCTGTGGCGGGGGACGAGGTCGCGGTCGAGAACGGCGTGCTGCGCGTGAACGGCGTGACACAGAATGAACCTTACACCAACAAGGGATTCCCGGACGACGGCAGCTTCTTCGGTCCGATGAGGGTGCCGGAGGGGGAGGTCTTCGCGATGGGGGACAACCGGGCCAACTCGCGCGACTCGCGCTTCTTCGGCCCCGTGCCCATAGAGAACATCGAGGGCGAGGCGTTCGCGTCCTTCTGGCCCCTGTCGCGCATAGGGATACTCTAGGATGAAGGGAGACCGCTCTCGCTGGGGGGAAGGTGCGCCAAAGAGCCGGCGCAGGTCGCGCCGCTCCAGGCGCGGAAAGAAGAGCGGGGCGCAACGCCTCGCGGAGTACGCGGTCATCTTACTCGTCGCGTTCGTGGTTGTCTTCGGCGTTCTCAGGCCGTTCGTCGTCAAGTCGTTCTGGATCCCCTCGGAGAGCATGGTGCCGACGCTGGAGGTCGGCGACCGAATCTTCGTCAACAGGTTCATCTACCGCTTTATCGAGCCCGCGCGAGGGGACATCGTCGTCTTCGGAAGCCTGGAGACCGACGAGGAGCTGATCAAACGCGTCGTGGCGGTGCCGGGGGACAGGGTCAGGGTGCGCAACGGCAAACTGCGCGTAAACGGCGATTTCCCGGATGAGCCCTACGCCGTACCTATGGTGTTTCCGGACGGCAGCGATTTCGGTCCGACGAGGGTGCCGAAGGGAGAGGTCTTCGTGATGGGCGACAACCGGCCCAATTCGCATGATTCGCGCTTCTACGGCCCCGTGCCTATAGAGGACATCGAGGGGGAAGCGTTCTTCATGTACTGGCCGCTCTCGCGCATCGGTTTCATGTAGGGTGGGCAACCGGAACTTATCTTCTCCGCTTGCGGTATCCTAAGAAGATCGATGGGCGAGAAAGAATCTTACGAGCGGGATCTGAAGACGGGGGTTGCGCCCGGGGAGCGCAAGGAGAGCCCGACGGCCAAAAAGGGCGGAGGCTTTCTCGAGTTTATGGTCATCCTCCTGGTCGCCTTCGCCCTGGTCTTCGGCTTCGTCCGGCCGTTCGTCCTCGAAGCGTTCTACATACCTTCGGAGAGCATGGTACCGACGCTGCTCGTTGGCGACAGGGTCTTCGTCAACAAGTTCGTCTATCGCTTCAGCGAGCCCCAGCGGGGAGATATCGTCGTCTTTCAGAGCGTGGAGGGTGAGGAGGAAGACCTGATCAAACGCGTCATCGGCGTGCCCGGGGATAGGGTCGTGGTCCGCCACGGCATGCTGTACGTAAATGGCGAGCCACAAGAGGAGTCCTACATCAGAGACGACCGCCCCCTGGACAGGGGGCCCAACGGTCCGACGAGGGTGCGGAAGGGGGAGGTCTTCGTGATGGGGGACAACCGGGCTAACTCGCGCGACTCACGCTACTTCGGCCCCGTGCCCACAGAGAACATCGAGGGCGAGGCGTTCGTGATCTTCTGGCCACCGTGGCGTATAGGGCTACTCTAAGGTGGACCGCTTTTACTGGGACGAAGAGGAACCTAAGAAGAGCCGGCGCGAGCGGCGTCGGGAGCGAGAGGAGCTAGAGAAACGGGAGAGAGAGGAGCCGGGGAAGAGCCGGCGCGAGAGGCGCCTGGAGCGAGAGAAGAAGAAGCGGAAGGCGGGCGTCGCCGAGCTGGTCCTCACCGCCGCCGTCGCGTTCGTGCTGGTCTTCGGCTTCGTGCGCCCCTACGTCGTCGAGGCCTACCGCATCCCGACCGAGAGCATGGTCCCGACGCTGGAGGTCGGCGACCGGGTCCTGGCGAACAAGTTCGTCTACCGCTTCACCGAGCCCAAACGGCGGGACATCGTCGTCTTCGACAGCGTCGACGAGGACGACTACCAGACGCTCATCAAGCGCGTGGTGGGGATAGCGGGGGACGAGATCCAGGTGCAGGGCGGCGTCCTCTACGTGAACGGCGAGGCCCAAGAAGAGCCGTACCTGAACGATACGGATCTATCCCGTGGCCCTTACGGACCGACGGTGGTGCCAGAAGGCCACATCTTCGTGATGGGCGACAACCGGGGCAACTCGGCCGACTCGCGCGTCTTCGGCCCCCTGCCCCTGGAGAACCTCAAGGGCGAGGCGTTCATGCGCTTCTGGCCCGTCTCCAAGATAAGCACCGTCTGAAGCAGCTGCCGGCTATGGGCCGCCAGCTCTTTGTCCCCCGGTCTCGCTGCGCCGTGCAAGGCGACGGGTCTCCGTAGAGACCCGCGGGCAGGGCGGCTTGTCTTCGACCACCTTACCGAATGCCGGTAGCCGTTAATCCACTATCTGCTCTGTCAGGCTGCGTGGGTCGAAGTAGGCCATGAAACGCTTGACCTTGTCGCCTTCGATCTCCAGGATGCTTACGCCCGCGTAGGAGACGTTCTTGCCGTCCTCGGTTGCGTTGGTGGTCCACTCGAGCGCGGCGTGCCCCGCGCCGTCGGCGAAGACGTTGCGGAACTCGGACTTCATCTCGTCGAACGTGTTGCGGTAGTTGGTCCAGAACTCGCGCAGCCCGTCGTGGCCTTCTTCGGCGCCGCGACGTTGCCGACGCTGCAGTCCTCCGCGTGTATCTCGACGAGCGCCTCCACGTCCCGATCCTCTTCGAGCTTCCACAAAGCCTCTTTGAACCTCTCCGCCACCTCTTGGGACAAGAGATCATCCTTTCGCATAGCCGTCGTCGCGGAGAAGGATAGAGTCGTTCCACCGGCAGGGTTGTAAACTCGCCTACCACCGGACCAACTCCTACTCGTTTCGGCCCGTTCGAGACAGGAGAACACCTGAACGCGCCCGGTGCCCCGAAGAACCGTAAGGACACTCTCGAGCTGCCTCGAAGTTATTTCAAGCGTCTCGTCGTCGATGGGAGAGCTAGTTTCAAATCCTCGTAGGCAAGCTGCGAACGACGTTGAGATACTAACGGCATGGCGAAGAGGGACAAGACCCGGGCGAAGGTGATGAGCGGAAAGTCGGACCGCAATATCCGCTTCGCCGACCTTCGCAGCATGCTCAAAGGCTTCGGCTTCGAGGAGAGGATAGTCGGTTCGCACCACATCTTCGTTCGCGAAGGAATACCCGAGTTGGTAGACATACAAAGCGAAGGCTCGGAGGCAAAGGACTATCAGGTGAAGCAGGTGCGCAACCTGTTCAGAAAGTACAATATAGGCTAAGAGTAAAGGGAGGTGCGATGCAGCGGCCCGATCTGGAAGACCGGTACGAGATCACGATAGCTTGGAGCGACGCCGACGAGGCGTTCGTCGCCCTGATAACGGAACTCCCCTACGCAGGCGGCCACGGCGACACCCAAGAGGAGGCGCTGGCGTCCGCCAAAGAGGCCATCCGCGCCTACGTGCAGGTGGCGCAGGAGTTCGGAAAGCCGATACCCGAGCCGAAGGCTTCTCTGGTTTCCTAACCCTGGTCGTTCGAGAATTAACGAAGCCGCTACGGAAGTCGCCAAGCGCCTGGGCGTAGACTTGAACCGATTGCGGCGCTACTGCGAAGTTTCAAATCCTCGTAGGTAGGCTGCAAACTGGCTGTTCTCCCTTTCCCGGAGCATATGGGTATCTTAGTTTCAAATCCTCGTAGGTAGGCTGCAAACGAACGAGGCGCCGGGGGGGCCATGAGACTCCTAAAGTTTCTAGGACTTACGCAAGAACCATTTGAACGGTGGGTTTCTTGAGTTGTTGGACGAGATAGTCATGGAGCAAGCCCCGCTTGATCCTATAGATCGTTTGCCCACTCTGGTAGGCTAGGTGCTTCA
>JAIVIG010000130.1 GCA_020200675.1 Actinomycetota bacterium | reverse complement strand
GAGTCGAGGTCGCCGGCCAGACGCGAGACCAGGCTTTTGGAGAACGACGTGCCGCATAGCTCCTCGGTGACCTCCTTGACCTTCCTCGTGGATACGCCCTCGACGTACATCTCCATCAGCGCCAACATCAGCGCCTTCTCGTTGCGCTGATAGCGGGCGAACAGCTCGGTGGAGAACGTCCCCTCCCGATCCTGGGGCACCAGGAGGTCGAGCTTGCCAACGCGGGTCTTTAGCGTCCTGGGCTTGTAACCGTTGCGGTGACCCTTGCGGCTCGCGCCACGCTCGTAAGGGGCGACGCCCACGTGATTGGTCATCTGCGTTTCCAGGACCTGCTGGAGCACCCGCTCGACGATCTCCTTGAGGAAGTCGGGGTCGTCCAACAGGACCCCTTGCACCAACTCTTCGCCCGGCTTACGATGACGGTCGGCCATCTTCCGCTCCTTCTTCGGTAGTGAGTCTTGAACCGCCTACTACCTTGGAGGAAGGTGGCCGCTTTTCCTAGCGACTCACCAATTTACAGAAGAATACGGGCACAACCGACCGAGCAAAGCTACCTTCGGTCAACGCCACTGCAACCCACTACAATGAGACGCCTCATGGACAAGATTAACTTACTTGTGGGGGGAGGTGCAGTTTGAATCCTTCAACAATGAGTCCTTTTTCTATGTTCGCACTTCTCTATATGACCGCTTATTTTGTCGAGGTTGACCCTGCCGGTCACGAGGCTCAAGGCATGCAAGGTCAGATATTCGCTCTTGCTTCCGTTCTGGTAATCACGATTATCATCTTAACGGGCATAACACGCGTTAAATTCTTGGTTTTCCTTATTCTCGCAACTGCTATTTTGTTGATTGATCGCTTCCCCGATGTCCCTAACCATGTCAACATTATGATCTACTGCAATATTCTGCTGATAGTCGCTATGGTTTACTCGTTCGCTCGCTATCGAGGTTCTGCCACGGATAATGATTACTTTGAAATGGTACGCCCCGTGCTCCGAGCGAGCTTGATACTAGTATATTGCCTGGCCGGATTTCATAAGCTGAATAGTGACTTCCTTAATCCTCAAGTTTCGTGCGCTGGAGCAATGCTTTCTAAGATGCTCGATGTCGGCTCACTCGTAACATCAAACATTTTTAGTGCTTCAGCCGCTTTTGTGCTGGCAGCCGGAGCTTTGTTTATTCTTTGGAAACATATCAGTGGCACCTACTTTGTTACTTCCAGGTTACAAGTGTATACCTTACTGCTTATCTTGGGTGCAGGAGTGGTGCTGTGTAGTGCGCTTCTATTCCTTGATATTCCAGCAGATCTTTTGCTAGCAATCGTACTTGCGACTGCAGTTTTCACTATTCTTTGGGAACTTATCGGTGGTCTCCTACTTACGATTCCCAAATTCCAAGCACCGATGCTATTGGTTTTTGGGACTATGCACGCTGTACTGGCCATGACCGGTTTTAACGATTTTAGTGCCCTAGCCTTTTCTCTGCTGTTCACCTTTATTCCCTCTAGCTATTATCCGATGGTAAACAGTTATGCAAATCTTCGTTTTCCCCGGCTCCGAATTCATCGCGCTCATGCCTACTTTATAATCAATCTCCTGGGAGCGATACTTTCAGGAGGACTACTTACTGGCACTCGAATTCAGTATTTTCAGCAGGTCTCTGGGCTATCCTTTATATTAGCTGCGCTTATCTTTACCTGGCCAATCTTGTCCATGATATTCTCGTCTTCGCGCCGACCGGTTTGGGGTGGCGTTCCTGTTTTAAACCGACGTATGCCCAAATTTATGTTCGTATTTCTTGTACTTCTCTTTCTATATGGAATGACTCCCTATCTTGGGTTACGTACAGCAGGAAACTTCACCATGTTTAGTAATCTTCGTACCGAAGGAACCTTCTCCAACCATCTTCTCTTGAGAAGTAATCCTACAAAAGTCTGGGGCTATCAAGAAGACGTCGTTCGGTTCATGGAGATCAGACGGGCGAGACAGTTAAAGGGAAATAGTCTACCCGTTGTAGAGTTCAGAAAAGCTATTTACGAGTGGACTCAGGCTGGACAAACGGTTCCCTTAGAACTCGAGTACCGTGGGGAAATCTATTCAACCGAGGATATAGTGAAGGACCCTGTGTGGCGTACGGAGAAGCGAAACTGGGAGATGATGCTATTAGATTTCAGAGTTATTCAGTCAGAAGGACCAAACCAATGTAGGTGGTAGACCACAGCGATGGTCACAATGGTTGCCCCAGTGATAGGTATCCGCAGTGTCTGAAAAAGCTTTGCGCATCCTGAGGGGTGATCGCATCGAGCGCGCGGCCCATCGCTTCGATCAGTGCCTCCCGGCTTCTGCCCTCCGCTTTTCGCAAGATGCCTTTTATCTTGCTGAAGGCTTCCTCTATGGGGTTGAGGTCGGGAGAGTAGGGCGGCAGGTAGAGTAGTTCGCAGCCTCGCTCTTCGATGAGTTCTCTCACCCGCTCGCCCTTGTGGGCGGTGAGGTTGTCCATAACCACGATCTGTCCCGACCGCAGGCTCTGGGTGAGCACTTCTTCGACATAAGCCTCGAACACTTCGCGGTCGGTGGCGCCCTCCACCACGAGAGTTGGCCCCATGCCGCTGGCGCCCATGCTGGCGAGCAAGGTGGTGTTCTTCCCACGGTTGCGGGGCACAGAGCAGTACACTCGCTCTCCCGTACGTGACCAAGCACGCATGACAAAAAGGGAAGTGTTCGCCCCCATCTCGTCCACGAAAACCAGCCGCTCCGGTTCCACCTTCTTGGCGACCATCACCCTCCAGGCCGCTCTCAGCCACTCATCCCGTTCCATCGCCCCTACACTCCGTTTTTTTGACTGAAGCCAAGACGCTTCAACAGCCGTCTGACGGTGGAGGTGCTCACAGACTTGCCCGTTGCGCTGCGCAAGAAGCGACACCTCTCAGTGATCGTAGCGGTCGGGCGCTTCTCTACGTCGTCTTCGAGCAGCTTCGTTGTGGTTTCATCTGCCTTGGGCGGTCTGCCACCGCCTTTTCTCGGCGTGAGTGACTCGCCCCGCTCAGCGAGCCTCGCGTAGCGCTTGACCGAGGAGAGGCTGACGCCGAACAGGCGAGCCGCGGCGGACTTCGACATATCTTCTTCTACGGCTCTGACGATCCTCGTACGGAGATCTTCGGAATAGGGCTTCATGGTGCGCAGGATCGCCCACGGCAACCCTATGGGTCAACAGTTATGGTCTCTGCTGTAGTGCGCATTTACTGACTTCTGCGTAAAAAGCTAAAGACGCGGGAACGATGAACTCTACTATGGAGAAGACACTATCGAGCCAAGCCACTGATTGGCGCGAAGGCAGACGCCTACGTGCCTTCGAGCTCAAGGAGCGGGGCTGGAAACAAGCGGAGATAGCCGACGCTCTGGGGGTAAGCGAAGGAGCCGTCAGCCAATGGATGAGACGCGCCAGAGAAGGAGGCGTGGAAGGCTTGAAACACAAGCCTCCGCCCGGAGCGCCACCGCGCCTGAGCGAAGAGCAGCGGGCAAAGCTGCCCGAGCTTCTGGAGCGGGGAGCCCAGGCACATGGTTTTCGAGGAGACGTATGGACGTGCGAGAGGGTAGCAGAGGTAATCCGAAAAGAGTTCGGGGTCAGCTACCATCCTGCTCATGTGAGCCGGATGCTCAAAGCTTTGAGGCAAAGTCTGCAGAAACCACAGCGTCGAGCGAATCAGAGAGACGAAGAAGCTGTCGAACGCTGGAAAGAGCACAGGTGGCCTTCCCTGAAAAAAGGGCGCTGAAGGAAGGCAGGACCATCGTTTTCTGTGACCAATCGGGCTTTTACCTGCTGCCTATGGTGGTACGTACCTACGCTCCGGTAGGAAAGACGCCCATCCTCCACGAAGAGCTTACACGCGATCACCTCTCTGCCATGAGCGCCATCACGCTCGATGGCAAGCTCTACATGGTCGAGCAGGAGAAAGCCTTCAAGGGCGAGGACGTGGTGCGCTTTCTCAAACACCTCATGCGCCAGATAGAGGGCAAGTTGCTCATCATCTGGGACGGCTCGCCTATCCACCGCTCAAAGGCCGTGAAGGAGTTTTTGGCCGATGGCGCTGCCAAACGGCTACAACTGGAGCAATTGCCTGGCTATGCTCCAGACCTCAACCCCGACGAAGGGATCTGGAAACATCTCAAGTGTGTGGAGCTGAAGAACCTTTGCTGTCAGAGCCTCTCAGAGTTGAGGGTTGAGCTACGCAAAGCCAAGGAGCGTTTGAGGCACAAGAGAGATGTCATTCTCGGCTGCATAAGGCAGCCGGGATTCTAGGTTTAGTTGTTTGTGCTGAGATCAGTAAGGCAAAAGCGTGAATTGAGG
>JAIVIG010000389.1:4423-6967 GCA_020200675.1 Actinomycetota bacterium | reverse complement strand
GCCCCGCGCCGCCCAACTCGATCGCGAGCAAAAGTTCCCCTACGATATCGTCTCCGAGATGGCGCGTCTGGGGCTGATGGGCCTGAGTTTGCCGCAGGAGTACGGCGGCTCCGGCGGCGACTTCGTATCCTATAACCTGGCGCTCGAGGAGATCAGCCGCGCCGATACCTCCGTCGGCATAACGATGGAGGCGCACGTCTCTTTGGGCTGCTCCCCGTTCGTCGCCTTCGGGACGCCCGAGCAAAAAGAGCACTACCTCGGCGAGGTGATCCGGGGCGGCGAGAGGCTCTGGGCCTTCGGCCTCACCGAGGAGAACGCCGGCACCGACGCCGGCGGGACGCAAACGACCGCCGAGCTGAAGGAAGGTCGCTGGGTCGTCAACGGTTCGAAGAAGTGGATCACCAACTCCGGCACGGACGTGACCGGCGGGGTGACGGCGATCGCCCGGACGGGAACGCGTGAGAACGGCAAGCCGGAGCTGACCGCGATCATCATCCCCCAGGACACCTCTGGTTATACTCGCGGTCCCGGCTACGAGAAGACCGGCTGGCGCGCCTCGGATCAGCGCCCCTTGTACTTCGAGGACTGCCGCGTACCGGAGGAGAACGTTTTGGGCGAGCGCGGGCGCGGCTTTGTGCAGTTCTTGCAGACGCTCGACGGCGGACGGGTCGCCGTCGCGGCGCTCTCCGTCGGGCTGGCGCAGGCGTGCCTGGACGAGGCGCTCGAACGCGCCGGGGAGCGCAGTCAGTTCGGCAGGGCAATCGCCGAGTTCCAGGCCATACAGTTCAAGCTGGCGGACATGGCGATGGAGATCGAGCTGGCAAGGAACATGGTCCTCAAAGCCGCCTGGCTCAAGGACAACGACCGTTCCTTCGGCCGCGAGGCGAGCATGGCGAAGGTGTTTGCGTCCGAGACGGCGAAGAGGGCCGCGGACCAGGCGATACAGATCCACGGCGGCGAAGGGTTCATGGAGACGAGCGCGGTGGCGCGCTACTGGCGGCAGGTCAAGATCAACGAGATCGGTGAGGGTACCAGCGAGATCAACCGCCAGATCATCGCCCGCAGCCTCCTTACCGAGAGCGCCGAGGAGGCGAAGACGAAGATGGTGGCGCAGTAAGTTCTCGACGACGCGAGTACGGAGGTTCTCATGTTTAGGCCGGTTGAGGTAAAGGCGTTGTCCGACTATAAGGTATGGCTCCGTTATGCCGATGGCGTGGAAGGTGAGGTGGATCTTTCTGACCTTGCGGGACGGGGTGTCTTCGAACTGTGGGATGACTACAGCGCCTTCGAGAACGTACGCATTGGCGAGCATGGAGAGCTCGTCTGGGACAACGATATAGATCTGTGTCCCAATGCGCTCTACCTGCGGTTGACCGGCAAGGCGCCCGAGGAGGTGTTTCCGAATCTGAGACAAGTCGGCGTTTGATGCCCGAGATCAGCCGCTTCTACGGGATCGTGATCAGGATGTATTTCGACGACCACAACCCACCGCACTTCCATGCTGACTATGGTGGCCGTGAGGCTCTAATCGACATCAACACGCTGGCCTTATTTGCGGGAGAACTGCCACCGCGTGCGATGGGCTTAGTAGCCGAGTGGACATCGTTGCACCAGGACGAGTTGATGGCAGCGTGGGAGAAAGCGAAAAATCTGGAGCCGGTAGGGAAGATCGATCCCCTGCCATGACATAAGGTAACGATCAACGAGATCGGCGAGGGTACCAGCGAGATCAACCGCCAGATCATCGCCCGCAGCCTCCTTACCGAGAGCGCCGAGGAGGCGAAGGCGAGGATGGTGGCGCAATAGAGACTCGAAAGGACAGCACCCGGTCGTTGCCGACTACGCGAGGAGCGAGGAGATGAGCAAGCTCCGCACCTTCGTGGACAGCGAGAGCGACGGGTACAAGAAGAACGCCGAGGCCTACGAGGAGCTTCTGGAGGAGCTGCGCGACCGGATGGAGGAGGCCCGGCGCGGCGGTGGCGAGAAGGCGCGTAAGCGGCACGAGGAGCGCGGCAAGCTGCCGGTGCGGGACAGAATCGACCTCCTCCTCGACCCGAACACGGCTTTTCTGGAGCTCTCGCCTCTGGCCGCCTTCGGAATGTACGATGGGCAGGTGCCGGCGGCGGGTATGATCACCGGGATCGGGCGCGTCTCGGGACAGGAGGTCGTGATCGTGGCGAACGACGCCACGGTAAAGGGCGGAACCTACTACCCCATGACGGTCAAGAAGCACCTCCGGGCGCAGGAGATCGCCGAGCAGAACCACCTTCCCTGCATCTACCTCGTCGACTCCGGCGGGGCCTTCCTGCCCTTGCAGGACGAGGTCTTCCCGGACCGGGAGCACTTCGGCCGCATCTTCTACAACCAGGCGCAGATGAGCGCAAAGGGCATCCCGCAGGTCGCCGCCGTCATGGGGAGCTGCACGGCTGGCGGGGCGTATGTGCCGGCGATGAGCGACGAGGTGGTCATCGTCAAGGAGGAGGGTACGATCTTCCTGGGCGGTCCACCTCTGGTGAAAGCAGCGACCGGCGAAGAAGTAACCGC
>JAIVIG010000389.1:0-4398 GCA_020200675.1 Actinomycetota bacterium | reverse complement strand
GTTCAGCGAGAGCGCGCTGAAGGGGGCGCATTTCATAGAGCTCTGTGCCTCGCGCGGCATACCGCTCGTCTTCCTGCAGAACATCACCGGCTTCATGGTCGGCAAGGAGTACGAGAGCGGCGGCATCGCCAAGGACGGCGCCAAGCTCGTCATGGCCGTCGCCAACGCTAACGTCCCGAAGTTCACCGTAATAATCGGCGGCTCCTTCGGGGCCGGCAACTATGGGATGGCCGGCCGGGCCTACTCGCCGCGCCTCCTCTTCATGTGGCCGAACGCTCGCATAAGCGTCATGGGCGGGGAGCAGGCGGCGAACGTCCTGCTAACCGTCCAGGAGGAGAGCAAGCAACGCGAGGGCGAGGAGATGACCGACGAGGAGCGCGAGGAGTTCAAAGAGCCCATCCTCGAGAAGTACGAAGAAGAGGGCAACCCCTACCACTCCACCGCGCGCCTCTGGGACGACGGCGTCATAGACCCGGTCGACACCAGAATGGTCCTCGCCCTCGGCCTCTCCGCCGCCGCCAACGCCTCCGCCGTCGAGACACGCTACGGCGTGTTCAGGATGTAGTTAGTAGTTGTCAGTTAATAGTTATCAGTCGTCAGGAGGCGTGCTTGTGAAGACCGTTTGAGAAAAGTCGCCAACGTCTGTGGCGGGACTTCGAACTTGGGGCGAGGATGATCAGTCGGATAAAACCGAAAACTGATGACTAAAAACTAATGACTATAAACTACAAACACTTACGGGTCGGACATGGGGACGCGGTCGCCACGGTGTCGCTCGCGCGTCCCGACGCCCGTAATGCTCTCAATGCCGAGCTCATCGGGGAGCTTGCGCGCTGCATGGAGGAGCTGGCGGAGGATGATCGCGTACGGGTGGTCGTGCTGACGGGCGAGGGGGACTTTTTCTGCGCGGGAGCGGACATCGGGTACATGCGGGATACGGCTAACCTCTCCTACGAGGAGAACCTTGAAGACGCCCGGAGAATTGCAGCGATGTTCGGGGCGGTGGACGGGTGTCCGAAGCCCGTCGTGGCACGAGTTAGGGGAGCGGCAACCGGCGGTGGAGTCGGGCTCGTGGCGGCGGCGGACGTGGCGGTTGCCGAAGAGGGTACCGTTTTCGCCTTCACCGAGGTGCGGTTGGGGATCTCGCCGGCGACTATAGCCCCGTTCGTGCTGCGTAAGATCGGCCAATCCTGGACCCGCGCGCTTTTCCTGACCGGGGAGCGTTTCGACGCGGCGTGGGCGCAAGCGGTAGGGTTGGTCCACGAGGTGGCCGCCGAAGGGGATCTGGACGCGGTCGTTCAGGAGAAGGTCGCCGGGCTGCTCGCCGGCGGCCCCGAGGCTCTGGCCGCGACGAAGGCTCTTCTGCGAGAGCTTCGAGACGCAGACTCGGAAAAGGCTACTGAGATTACTGCCCGTCGCATCGCGGAGCTTCGAACGGGGGAGGAGGGCCAGGAGGGCCTCGGGGCCTTTCTGGAGAAGCGCGAACCCGGCTGGAGGGACTCTTGACTTTACGCGAGCCGCCGTTCGAGAAGCTGCTCGTCGCCAACCGCGGGGAGGTGGCGGTGCGTGTGATCCGGGCCTGCCGCGAGCTCGGCGTAACCTCCGTGGCCATCTACTCGGAGGCGGACGAGGGCGCGATGCACGTACGACTCGCCGATGAGGCGTACCTCGTAGGGCCCGCCGAAGCTGCTGAGAGCTACCTGAACGTCGAGAACGTCGTCCGGGTCGCCAAGGAATGCGGCGCCGGGGCGGTGCATCCGGGGTACGGCTTTCTATCGGAGAACGCGGAGTTCGCGCGGGCGGTCGAGGAGGCGGGGATAGTCTGGGTTGGGCCGCCGGCGGAGGCGATGGAGAATGTTGGGGACAAGGTGCGGGCGAAGGAGCTCGCGGCCGAGGCCGACGTGCCGACCGTCCCGGGCTACGCGGGCGGGGAAGACGAGAGCGAGGAGCGCCTCCAGGAAGAGGCCGAGGAGATCGGGTACCCGGTACTCGTCAAGGCTAGCGCCGGGGGCGGCGGGCGCGGGATGCGGCCCGTGCACAGGGCGGAGGACTTCGTCGAGGCCGTCCGGGGCGCCAGGAGGGAGGCGGAGGCGGCGTTCGGGGCGGGGGCGGTCTTTCTCGAGAAGCTCGTGGAGGATCCACGACACGTCGAGGTGCAGGTGATCGCCGACGACCACGGGAACGTCGTTCACCTCTACGAGCGGGAGTGCTCGATCCAGCGCAGACACCAGAAGATAATCGAAGAAGCCCCCTCGCCCGCGCTGGGCGAAGATCTGCGCGAGTCCCTGGGCGCCGCCGCGGTGCGCCTGGCGGAGACGGCCGGCTACCGGAACGCCGGGACGGTCGAGTTCCTTCTGGAAGGCGAGGAGTTCTACTTCCTGGAGATGAACGCCCGCTTGCAGGTCGAGCATCCGGTTACGGAGCTGGTGACGGGCTTGGATCTCGTACACCTCCAGCTCGCCGTCGCCGCGGGTGAGCCCCTGCCGTTCTCGCAGGGAGACGTCGCTCCGCGCGGCGCCGCGATCGAAGCGCGCGTCTACGCCGAGGACCCGTACACCGGCCTGCCGGCAGGCGGCAAACTACAGGCCTTCGGACCGCCCGCCGGCCCCGGAATCCGCAACGACGTCGGTGTGGAGACCGGTGACGAGGTCTCCCTAGACTACGACCCGATGCTCGGAAAGCTCATCGTCTCCGGGCCGGACCGGGCGACGGCCGTCCTGAGGCTCCGCCAGGCGCTGGAGGACTACGCGGTGCTCGGGGTCACGACGAACCTGCCGCTCTTGCGGCGCATAGCAGACCTGCCGGACTTCGCCGCGGGCGAGACGACGACGGGCTTTATCGAGGAGCACGGCCTGGACGAGCCTGCCCAGGAGCCCCCGCCCCCGCGCGAGGCGTTGCTGCTCGCTGCGGCGGGCGAGCTCGTGGAGGCCGGGAAGAGCCGGGACGGGGACCCGTTCGGGGCGGGACCCTGGCGGCTTGGGGGTGTTACGCGACTCGTCTATCACGGGGCGGACGGGGAGGAGCGCGCGGTCGATGCCCGGCGAGAGACCGGGCGGGGCCACGCCTGGAGGCTAGCCGCGGACGGCGAGGCGTCCGTCGTGGAGGTGCTCTATCTCGGGGACGGCAGGATCCGGGCCGCGGTAGACGGGCGCGTCCTGGAAGGCGGGTTCGCGTCGGAGGGAAGAAACGCCTGGGTCTCCCTCGAGCCGTCGGTCTGGCGCCTGGAGAGGCCGGGTGCGCCGGACGTGGATGGGGCCCTGGCGGGGTCCGAGGCGGCGGATGGGGCCAGCCTGACGGCGCCCATGCCGGGCACGGTGGTGAAGGTGCTGGTGGGGGAGGGGGACGAGGTCGAAGAGGGACAGACGCTCCTGGTCCTGGAGGCCATGAAGATGGAGCAATCGGTGGCGGCCCCGCACGCCGGCACGGTACGGGCGCTGCCTTACGCCGAGGGAGCCCGCGTCCCCGGCGGAGCGGTGCTGGCGGAGCTGGAGGAGAGGGGAGAAGGCGACGGCTAGCTCCTCGTTAGTTCCGACTGGAGAGCGCGACGTCTTTGCGCTGGACTACCGCTGATGTTGCTTATTTGCCTTTACGCCCGAAGAGCTCGGCGTAATCGTCCTTGAGCTGGTCGCGGATATCGTCTATCTCGCGCATTGGGGACACGATGCAGCGCAGATGACTGCTCACCTCTGTCACCATGCTCTTCGTGCGCCGCAAAGCGGGTCTAAGCCATCATCCTGATGAGTCGGTTGCAAAGAAGGACGTGGGCGTTGCCACCGAAGTGATGAAACGTTTTCTCGGGCTCGTGGCAGAGGCCCATCAAACGTAGCGAGAGCAAGAGCTGGGGAGTATTCTGCCCATACAAGGGATTTCAGTCGATACAAAACGCCCGAATGCGAAAAGGGGATGAGGAGCGATGGCTGAAGGAACAGTAGCCGATCAACGCAAACCCGAGGAATTCAGCGAGCGCCTTTATAACGAGGATCTCCGGCCGCTCAGAGAGGACGAGCGTGGATGGAGCACTTACAGCCTTTTCTGTACGTGGATGGCTGACGTACACAGCATCGGCGGGTACACGTTCGCTGCGGGGCTCTTCTTTTTAGGGTTGACCGGATGGCAGGTGTTCCTCGCTCTCATCGCTGGCATAACAGCTGTCTACTTCTTGATAAACCTCACGAGCATCGCGGGGCAGAGGCACGGCATCCCGTATCCGGTGCTGTCCAGGATCAGCTTCGGGGTGTTCGGAGCCAACATACCCGCTTTGATCCGGGCGGTCATAGCCATCTTCTGGTACGGCATCCAGACGTGGCTCGCCTCTGTGGCGATCCTCATCCTCGTGCTCAAGGTATTCCCGGGGCTCGAACCGCTTACCGAGTATTCGTTCCTGGGGCTCTCTTATCT
>JAIVIG010000129.1 GCA_020200675.1 Actinomycetota bacterium | reverse complement strand
GCCTGGTACGTCGAACTCGTAGGTATCGCCGTGGGTGAGGTACCTTACGCGGTCTTCGAGGCCGGCCTGGGTGACCGCTTTCTTGAAGTCCTCCAGGGGAGACTTGAAGACGGTGTAGTCGTTGTAGTGGATCGGCACGGCGGTGCGGGGGTTGATGAGCCTCATCGCTTCGATGCCCTGTTCGGCGTCCATAGTGACCAGGAGGCCGAGGACACGCGTTCCCCCGAGATGCAGGAGGGCGAGGTCTATCTCGGGGTAGCGTTCGGGGATCTCTTTGAGCCGGTCGTAGAGGAGCGTGTCGCCGGTGATGTACATCCGGAGACGGACGCCGCCCTCCGCGCTCGCGAACTCGAGCATGCTGCCCATAACTGGCGGCAAAACCTTTCTTAGAGGACCGGGAGCGTGCGTACCAGGCATCGAGGTCACGCGCAGCCGGGCGTCGCCTTTGTGAACGAGCAACGACTCCCAAGTGTTCAGGGCTGAGGGCGGGCGGAAGCCCTTGCCTTCCAGGTAGCGGGCCGCGTGGGTGGTGGTCACGATCGGGACCGCCTTGTCGAGCTTCTCTTCGGCTACCCGGTCGAAGTGGTCGCCGTGCAGGTGGGAGAGCAGGACGAGGTCCAGAGGGGGGAGGTCTTCGATCTCTATGGCCGGGTTCGTCCGGCGTTGCGAGCGGAGGCCGTAGCCGAGGTGGACGTGGTCGCCGGCGTGGAGGAAGTTCGGGTCGGTCAGGATAGTGAAACCACCGTAGCGGATGATCACGGTCGCCGTCCCGACGAAGAAGACCGAACCCCTGTCGAGATCTACGTCCTCACCAACGTCGGCCAACACAAGATCCTTGTCCAAAATACACCTCTCCCTCTCGCCTGGTCCGTCCCTAACTCTTACCAACGACGCCCGCTTTTCAATCCGTGGGGGCACAGAGAGCCCTCCCTGGCCCAAGGCGCTCTCTCGCGATCACCCTGGTCGAAGCGGTGGGTACGAGCGCTCGCCAGGAAAAACGCTGCGCCTTCGGTGCTCTTCGGCTGGGCCGGCCGAGACTCCTCGGCGCGAACCGTCTCGGGGCAGTTTCGCTGCAGAAGAAGGGACCGGGGTCCATCCGGCCCCCTTCCTGCGTGACTCCGCGGGTTTACGGTGTAGACATCCATCCTCCCGACTCTAGAACCCTGGCCGGTTCGCGAAGAGCCGCTTCTGCGCCTCGGCACGTCCCTCATTGGTGTCCCACAAGATAAGGCATCCGTTTTTCTCCTTCTTTCGGCGCCGCGTTCCACCTCGTACGGCGGGCGCGCCAGGATCAGGGCGTGGGTAGTCGCTGTCCTCTACCCGCGTATGAAGAGAGGAATAGGGAGGCCCAATCGGTGGCTACTCGGTATCGAGGGCTCCTACGATGTCTCGGGTGAGCATAAGAGTAAACCTCGACTAGACGTTCATATTACCTTCTCTTGTAATGTGGGGTTAACCATAAGCAATATCAACTTAAGGTTACTTCACGTTGTACTCGACGCTTAAACGTGCGTGAATTTGTCCTGACGCTACCGCCGTTCGAGCGAGGAGGCGGTAGCGCGGCGATGTGTGCAAGAGAATGACGAAGGGGTGTCGCCGGGGCCTTTTATGCGGGTCCGTTGCGAAGCCGCTAGTAGGGGGAGACGATGTTCGATATAAAGAAGCCGCCGGAGGAGAAGATCGGCGCGGCGATAGAGGCGGAGTTCGAGGGGTTGGTCGCGGAGTTGGAGAGCGACCTCGTGGATTACCGCCGCCGGTCGAGGATCAAGGAAAAGGCCCGGGTCGCCCTCGAGGAAGCGGAGGCCGAAGCGCGGAGGGTGCATCTTGAGAGGGTCGCGCTCAAGAAGCGGTTCTGGGAAGCCTATTACGGGAACGACGAGGCTACCCTGTCCAAGATCGAGACAGAGCACAGGTCCCTCAGGCGCGCCACGAGGAGGGCGGAGAAGTCCTTGAGGAGGGCCCGCGAGAACTTCGGCAGGGCCGACTTCGACGAGGCCGCGGAGGGGGCCGCGCTGAAGAAGAAGGCGTACGCGGCGGCGGAGAAGGCCGACCTCCGGATCGGCGCGCTCGAGGAGGCCGTCGAGGAGCTACTCGCAGAGAAGTGGCGCAACATTAAGGAGCTGAGCGCGGCCCTGCGCGACGAGGGCGAAGGCCCCCGCTTCTCCGGCACCGACGAAGAGGAGACCGACCACCGGGAGACTGATCACCGAAGGTCCGCCTAGCCCAACCGAAGTTGAGTCTCCGGAGGCATTCGGACGACGGCTACAAGCCCTGGTAGCGCAGGTTCTCGGCCGTAGATTACGGGGCTTCGACAATGCCTAATGGGCCGGAACCTATTGCGAAGGTGAGGAGCAACAGGTCCCACCCTGCTCCTGCGGGAAACCTTTTTGAACGGTCCATGCCGAGTGTCTGGGGACGAGACGGAGGAAGGCTGTCTGGGGCGCGTCTCGCCCTCACTTCTCCGGAGAAGCCTCTTCTGGGGCCTTCGCCCTGGCCGGGCTTCCTGCGCCCTCGCTCGGTCTGATCGCTAGTGAGAGGTGCTTTCCGGTCCTATCTTGTGTTGCGCGAGGTCCTCTATGAGGGTCAGGATCGCGGAGTGGTCCCTGTCCCCGGAGCCCTTCGCCACGAGTGCCTCCAGCATCTGGTCGACGATAGCCGTCACCGGCAACGCTACCCCGTACTCTCTGGCCGCGGAGAGGGCTATGCCCAGGTCCTTGTGGTGCAGCTCGACCCTGAAGCCAGGATCGAAATCGTGCTCCAGGAAGAAGCTCTTCTTGGCCTCCATGACCTTGTTACCCGCAAGCCCGCCGGAGAGGACCTCGATGATCTTCGCCGGATCCACCCCGGCCTTCGAACCCAGCACGAGCGCCTCCGAGGCCGCCTCTATGACGAGCGCCACGACTATCTGGTTGCACGCTTTGACTACCTGCCCGGAACCGACTTCGCCGACGCGCACGACGGTATCGCCGAGGACGTCGAAGATGGGCTTGACCCTCTCGAAGTCCTCCTCGCTGCCACCGACCATGATCGAGAGGGTCCCCTCTACGGCCCCCGGCTCCCCGCCCGAGACCGGGGCGTCGAGCATCCTCGCACCCTTCTTCCCGACTTCCGCGGCGAGCTCTTCCGTGACCACCGGCGAGATGGTGCTCATATCCACGAGCAGCGAGCCTTCTTCGATCCCATCGAGGATGCCATTCTCCCCGGCGACGACCTCCCGGACCTCGGGCGAGTCCGGGAGCATGGTGACGACGACGTCGCTCTGCTCGGCCACCTCTCTGGGGCTCGCGGCAGCGGTAGCTCCCTCTTCGGATAGCTCGTCCGCCTTCTCCCGGCTCCTGTTGTAGACCACGAGCTCGTACCCGGCCCCCATGAGGTTGCGGGCCATTGGCTTGCCCATGATGCCGAGCCCTATAAAGCCGACCTTCCCGACCATCGCGTCCTCCCCTTCCTTAGAGTTTCAGGTCTTCGACGGAGACGTTCCCCGCGCGCAGTGCTCTGGGAGGCCACGCGAGGCTCTCCTCGGTGGTCCCGGTCGTCGGGTTGTATTCCAGGCCGACGTAGCCCTCGTAGCCGAGCTCTTCGAGCCGGGAGAGGACGTAGGGGTAGCGGATCTCGCCGGTCCCCGGCTCCCCCCGTCCGGGCGAGTCGGCGATCTGGACGTGCCCGATCATGCCTACGTACCGTTCGAGCGTCGCGACGAGGTTCCCCTCCATCCGCTGCATGTGGTAGAGGTCGTGCTGTATCTTCACGTTCTCGCGCCCGACGCTCCGCACGAAACCGGCCGCCTGCTCCGTGGTGCTCAGCAGATACGGCCCGTTCTCGAAGGTGTTCACGGCCTCCACCAGCACCTCGATCCCGACCTTGCGGGCCTCGTCCGCCGCGAAGGCCACGTTCCGGTGCGCCAGCGCGAGTTGCTCCTCGCGCGACATCCCGGGCATCTCTTGCCCCGCGAGTGCGTTCAGCCTCGAACAGCCGAAGGTCCGGGCCAGCTCCAGCGCCACCGGTACGTTCTCCCGAAACTGTTCCTCGCGCGACGGGTCGCTCACGAGCCCCCGGTCCCCGCTCGCCATGTCTCCGGCGTCGAAGTTAAAGAGCGCGACCCGCAGGCCTGCGTCTTCGATCGCCTTCTCCACCTCCCCAGGTCCTCGCCTGCCGGCCACCAGAACTCGACCGCCCCGAAGCCAGCCTCCTTCGCCCGCCCAAAACGCTCCAGGAACGGCGCTTCCTTGAATAGGATCGAAACGTTCGCGCTGAACCTCATCGCTCTCCTGTCTCCAGCCTCCCCCGAGATGCTTGCCTGTCAAACACTACTACATATTCCCTCTACCTTGCGATGCTCGAACAAGAGACGTGGAAACAAAGAGGCTCGGAAAGACGTACTTCCCGAGCCTCTTCAACAC
>JAIVIG010000388.1 GCA_020200675.1 Actinomycetota bacterium | reverse complement strand
GAGGAGCAAGGCGCCGAGCGGGACGTTAGAGCCTATCTGTGCAACGGGGACGAGATCAACGAGTGGTTCACGGGCACGGCGAGCGGGAACGACCTCGCGCTGAGCTCCGAAAGCGGGGGCCAGCTCGAGGGCAGCCTCAGCCCCGACGCCTCGACTGGAACCATCAACCTCGAAGACGGCACGTCCTTCCCCTTCAAGACGGAGTTGGCCAGCGGGGTGGCCGGCCTCTACGACGTGACCGTCTCTGACGACGGACAGTTGCGCGGCAGCTCCGAAGCCGGCGGCAGGTTGGAGGGCCGGATCTCCGAAGAGCGCAACGGGGAGGGCCTCTACCCGGTAACCGGCACCGTCACCGCCCCCGATGGGCCGTCGCAGGAAGTCCAGGCTGTTGGCCCGGAGGCCGAGCCGGCAGAGGAGCGCTGGGTGGTGCTGGCAGACGGCCGGGTCAAGGGCGGGAAGAAGGGCGTCCAGACTAAGGGATGTAGCGACCCGACCACCGAGCCTTGATAGATCGAGGCGGGTTTGTGAACGAGGTCATCGAATGAGGATCGATGCTCGCAATAGCTCTGTGTCCTAGATCTCGGAAGGAGAGCGAACGATGCGGGAAGCGGCGTTGGAGCGGCTCGCGCGTCGGGGCGAGGCGCGGGTCGTGGCCGGGAACGTCTCGTCCTGGCGCCCTACCGGAGGAAGGGGTTCTCGATCCTGACTCCTTCGATGACCTGCCCGTGTTCGAGGTCCTCGGTCAAAAGACGGTCGGCGCCTCCGGAGATCGCGGCCTCCACGATGAGGGCGTCCCAGAAGGAGAGCGAGGCTTCCTGGCTACGGCGCACGGCCCCGAGGACCATCCTCGCATCTTCTGAGATCGGCGAGAACGCCGCGAAGTACCTCACCGCTTCGTGGGCTTCGTCCACCGGGAGCGGCCGAGGCGGTCTTCGCGCTACCGAGTAGAACTCCCTGAGGACCTGCACCGAGAGCATACCGTTGCCCTCGATGAGGTGCTCCTCGATCAACCCACGAGCGACCCTTCTCTTCTCGGGCTCTCCCTCGTCGAAGGCATAGACCAGAACGTTGGTGTCGAAGAACGGGCGCATCAACGCCGCCCGTACCGCCCGAGCCTTTCTTCGTACAACTCTTCCCGCTTCGGCAAGCCCTTACCACCGCTACTCATAGTAGAGTTCTCGGCGAGCTCCAGGAGCTTTCGGCCCGCCTCCCGCCGCTCCCGCCGGATGCCCGAGTATCTCTCGAGGAACTCCCGGAGCACCGCGTTCACCGAAGTGCCCTCTTCTAAAGCCCGGATCCTGGCCCTCTTTAACGTCTCGTCGTCTACCACTATCGTGAGGTTGCTCATGTCCCTCCTTCATTTACACAACATCAGTGTAGCACGAGAACACGAGAGGACGCGACTTCATGGGGCTTTATGAGAACGAGCTGTTCGAGTCGCTTGAAGCGTGCGACGCGCTGACGGACGGGTGGGAGGAGGACAACTGACGACTTTGCCAGGGTCTTCGAGTTGGGCGGAGAGGTCGAGGACGATTTCCGACCGGCGTGCTACCAGGGGCTGGGGCGGGATGCCGCCGAGCATAGGATTTAGGATAGCGTTAGCGACGCGGCTATGACCAACTATTTCGGACCCGCCCTGGTGGTAACGGCTCTGGAAGAAGGGCGGCGTACCTTCTCGCGGCTCGGATATACTCTCTCGTAGTACGAGAACGGTGGAGGGCTTTCTTGGAGACGAAGGACGCAGGAGATTGCGCGGCGGCGCTTCACCGTCCACGAGTATCATCGCATGGCCGAGGTGGGGATACTCCACGAGGACGACCGGGTCGAGCTCATCGAAGGAGATATCGTCGAGATGAACCCCATCGGTGGCCGACACGCGTTTTGCGTTAACGAGTTCAATCGGATTCTGGTGCCTTTGGTTGGGAATGAGGCGCCTATCAGTATTCAGAATCCGGTTCGGCTCGGCGATTATTACGAGCCCCAGCCAGATGTGGCAGTGCTGAGGCCGAGCGAGAGGTACCGGGCCGGAGGTCTTCATGGTAGACCTTCCCGGCGAAGCTATCGAGCGCTACAACGGGCCTTCCGGAAACGGCTACCGCCGCACGGAGCGGGCGCGAAGCGGGGAGAGGCTCGCCTCGGAGGCTTTACCTTCGGTCGTACTCCCCGTAGACGCCGTGGTTGGCCGATCCTCTAGCTGAAGCTGCTAAGATCTCCTTGTGGACAGGTGGAAGAAGCAAACGCTCCGGTTGAATAGCGGCCACAAGTGGCGCGCAAGACCCGGATACCAGATCTGCGTCATGGGACGAGGCGCGGTGCGCTTCGATTTCCCGCAAGGTTGGATCATGGAGCCTGGTACGCCTTCGTTCAAATTCTACGACGGAGCGCCCCCCGACGACGACATCCGGCTGGAGGTTTCGTACAACCAGATCCCACCGGTAGACTGGAGTGAACTCCCGCTCTCCGATCTGCTGGAGAGCGTCGTCGCCGACGATCATCGGAGATTGGTTGCGCTGGGCGGAATCAAGCGCGTCTGACGCGATAACCTGCGCCTCGTGTGGAGGGAGACGAGCTTTACGGATCCGGTAGAGAAGCGAGGGGCGCGCTCGCGCATCTGCATCGGGATTGGGACCGGCGTGCAGGCCCTGATCACGATGGAATACTGGCCGGAGGACGCCGGGCGCGCTACCCCGGTGTGGGACGAAGCGCTCCGAACGCTACAGCTGGAGCACTACGTAGACGATCCGACGCGGGGGACCATCGCCGGGCTCAACTGAACCGGCGGCTCGTCGAACCTTACGGAATTTGATCTGCTCGTGCGATAGCATAGCGGCCGTGAACACGTAGGGATGAGGTTCTTTAGTTGGAAGCGGCATTGCGGGAGCGATTGCTCGGGCTGCTGGACGGCTTTCGTAGGTTGCGAGTCATGGTGGTGGGCGATCTCGTCCTGGACCACTACCTCGTCGGAGACGCGGGACGCATCTCGCGCGAGTATCCGGTAGTCATCCTCAACCACGAGCGCGACGAGTACCGGCCCGGTGGCGCGGCCAACACGGTAGCAAACCTGGCCTCTCTAGGGGCAGCAGTCATTCCGGCCGGCCGGATCGGGGAGGACCCGAACGGTGACGAGCTTATCGAGATACTGACTCGTACGAACTGCTCGACGGAGGCAGTGGTTCGGGATCCCGTGGCCTGCACCGTCACCAAGACACGCATCGTGGCCGGGGGCACGCACGGCGGGGGCCTCGGCCAGCACCTCCTTCGCGTAGATCACCTCGGCGCCGGCGCCCCTGCCGCCGTCGAAGGAGAACTCGTGCGCCGCATCGAGCAACTGGCGCAGAGCGTGGACGGCTTCGTGCTCTCGGACTACGGACAGGGCACTCTGACAACGGCAGTCTCCGAGGCGGTGATGCGCCTCGCGCGAGGACGTTACGTCGGCCTCGACTCCCGGCACCGCTTGCTCTCTTACCCCGGCGTCAGCGCCGCGACCCCGAACCTCGAGGAGGCCGCGGAGGCCTCCGGTATGGACTTGCGAGACGAGGCCGGGATCGAAGTGGCCGGCACGAAGTTGTGCGCGAGGCTCGGAGCCGAGGCCCTCCTCATCACCTTGGGAGCCGGCGGCATGAGCCTCTTCGAGTCCAGTGCGCGGGCGATCCACATCCCCGTCGCCAACAAGAGCGAGGTCTTCGACGTCACCGGCGCCGGGGATACCGTAGTCGCTGCCTTCACCCTCACCCGCCTCGCGGGCGGCAGCTACCTCGAAGCGGCGCATCTGGCGAACGTCGCCGGCGGTATCAGCGTCCGGCACGCGGGGGCTACGCCGGTGACGGCACGGGAAGTGCGGGAAGCGCTGGGCGGGTAGGTGACTTCGCGCGGCAGATCTATCAAAGAACGGGAGTGGTTAGCGAGATGAACGGGCGTAGAATCGCGGCGGCGGCGATCCAGATGTCCTCGACGCCGGAGAAGGCGGAGAACGTGAAGACGGCGGAGCGCCTGATCCGCGAAGCCGCTTCAGCCGGAGCCGGGTTGGTGGCGCTGCCGGAGCTGTGGAGCTGCCACGGTCGGGAGGAGGCGTACGAGGAGAACGCGGAGACCATCCCCGGACCCACCACCGATTTCCTGGGCAGGCTGGCTCGAGAGCTGGGGCTGTACGTGCTGGGCGGGTCCGTTCTGGAGGGCGAGCCCGGCGCCGGGCAGCTCTTCAACACCTCGACGTTCTTCGATCCCTCCGGCGCGTTGGTCGCCGTGTACCGCAAGATCCACCTCTTCGACGTCAAGGCGCCGGACCGGGAGTACGTCGAGAGCGGGATCGTCGCGCCCGGACGCGAGGTTGTCACCGCCAAAGCGGGCGTCGCCACCCTGGGCCTCTCGGTCTGCTACGACCTGCGCTTCCCGGAGCTGTACCGG
>JAIVIG010000128.1 GCA_020200675.1 Actinomycetota bacterium | reverse complement strand
CTTTTCCCGCCGGCTTCGCCCTACTGCTCGCCACCGTGCCCGAAGAAGAGTTCGAAGAGGCCCAGAGCGCGTTCCTCGAGGACGACGCCCTTCTGTCGCCACTCGCCGTCGACCGGCGTCCGGTTCTCTAGCTTTCGGCGGTAGGCCATCGGCTCGTCAGTTATGTGCGGAGACGGGTAGAATATTAGTCGTGATCGTTCGCGAGAAGCCCGGCTCGTTCTTGCTCGTAAAGCAGCACGACCACGCCCTCGCCTCCGGCGAGTTCGCCAAGCACTGGGCGAGGGAGCCGTGGCCACTCGACTCCACTCTGTACGCCATAGCTAATCACGACGTGGCCTGGCAGGGGCCGGACGCGTCCGTGCGCTGGAACGAAGAAGCCGGCCGTCCCTACTCCTTCATGGACTATCCGTCGGAGCCAAAGATCCAGGCGTACAAGGCGGGACTCGACCTCCTGGAGACGCGGGATGCGTACGCTGCGTGCTTGTGCAGCATGCATTATGAGACATTGGTGCGCCGTTTCGGGAATGAAGCCGAGCTCCCGTTCGCGGAGGCCGAGAGCCGGCGGCAGGATAGGCTCAGGGACACCATGTCCGGGGAGGAGGTTGGCAGCCTGGAGCACAACCTGCGCTTTCTCAAGCTATGTGATGGCCTTTCCCTCTTCGTGTGCCTGAACGAGCCGGGCGAGGAGGACTATCCGCCGCCCTACCCGCAAGGTTTCGTGTTCGACGGGCAGGAGTTCGAGCCCGTATGGGAGGATCGGGGCATTCTGCGCCTGCGCCCCAACCCCTTCTCGGAGCCCTTCGACCTCGCCATTCCGTACCTGCTCGTCGGCAAGGACGGGCGCGAGATGGAGAGTAGCATCCTAAGTCTGCGGGTAACCTGTTAAGCGGGCGCGCCGGGCGTCGCCTGGCGATCCCAACACCCCAACCCCTGGAAGGAAACGCATGAGAGACGCGTCGTACGAGTTTTTGAAGAATCTGCTCTCGATACCGGGACCGAGCGGCTACGAGGGCGCTGCCGCCGAGGCCTGGCGGACCGAGGCCGAGAAGTTCGTCGAGGTCCGGGGCGATAGGATGGGCAACTCCTTCGCCACCCTCAACGGAGGCGGCGCGCCCCGGGTGATGCTCGCCGGACACATAGACGAGATCGGGCTGATGGTCACCCACATTGAGGATCAGGGCTTGCTTCGCTTTCAGGGCGTCGGTGGCTGGGACCCGCAGGTCCTCGTGGGGCAACGGGTCCTCTTGCAGACGAAGAGCGGCGAGGTCCCCGGCGTCATCGGCAAGAAGGCCATCCACGTCATGGAGCCCGACGAGCGCAAAAAGGTCTCCGAGATAAAGAACCTCTGGATCGACATCGGCGCCAAGGACGGCGACGAGGCGAAGGAAAGGGTACGCGTGGGCGACGTCGCCGTTATAGACGAGGATGTCCTCGAGCTGCCGAACGGTCGTATCGCCTCTCGCGCTCTGGACAATCGCATAGGCGCGTTCGTCGTCCTCGAAACGCTCCGGCTACTCTCCGAGGAGGAGGATGGACTGGCGGCGGAGGTCGTCGCGGTGGCGAACGTGCAGGAGGAGATAGGGCTCTACGGGGCGCGCGGCGCCGCCTTCGGCCTCGACCCCGACGCGGCCATCGCCGTGGACGTCACCCACGCGACCGACACCCCCGGTATCCCCAAGAACGAGCACGGCGACCACGCCCTGGGCAGCGGGCCTGTCATAACCAGAGCAGTAAACCTGAGTCCCATCGTCATCGACGGGCTCATCGACACCGCGGAGGGGGAGGGCATCCCTTACACTCTGGAGGCCGATTCGCGCTCGACCAGCACGGACGCGGACGCCATACAGTTTACCCGGGCAGGGGTAGCCACGGGGCTCGTCTCGGCGCCGAACCGCTACATGCACTCGCCGAACGAGATCGTGGCCCTCGAAGACTTGACGAACTGCGCCAGGCTCATCGCGGCTTACGTCGGGGGCTTGAAGAAGGGCACGGACTTTATCCGTTAGCCCGAACGCCAGTAGTCGGCCCGGCGCGGGCAAAGATTCGTGCCGATTCTGCCTCCATCTTTTAGAATTGCGGGGTGAGCGTGCTACTTTTCGAACCGGCTGCCTTCGCGGGGATGGCCTTTGCGGTGTGTTGCCGCTCGGAGTGGGGGAGTGGTGCGTAGGACGTTCCTGAAGAGCGTGTTGTACCTGGCCTCCATCGGGCTCGCGCTGCACTTGATCCTGCCGCAGTTGCCGGGGATAGAGCGCTCGTTCGTCCTGATCTCGGGTTCGTCGGTCTCCCTGATCGCGGCGGCTTTCCTTGCCATCCTGGCGAGCCAGATGTGCTACGCCGAGCTGCTCGGGCGCTCGACGGCGGCGGCTGCCGGAATCGTCCCCGCCTCCAAGAGGCGGCGCATGGGCCTCGGGCGCTGGTTCATGCTCCGGCTGACCCTCGCCGAGCACGGGGCGGCCCGCGTGCTGCCGGGCGGGGGGAGCTCGGCGGCGGCCGTCACCTACACCGGGCTGAGATCTCGCGGCTTGAAACCGGCGCGCATAGGGCTGGCCGTGGCGACCATCTCCTTGCTCGTATACGGAACTTTGGGGGTCATCTTCCTCGGGAGCTTGCTGTACCTCACCCTGGATAACGCCCTCGGTCGGGCGACAACGACGGCCGCGCTCGTCGTCTTCGTCCTCACGCTCTGCCTGGTCCTGCTGGGCTACCTGGCCTACCTCCGGCCGCTCACCGCCAAACGCCTCATGGCCGGCTTCTTCTACGCTCTGGGCCGGACGTTTCGCAGGAGGAGTTGGTCTCGCAAGAGAACGGAGGTGTGGGCCGCCCGGATCGTCGTGAACCTCAAGCTCGAGGTGCGCGCGCTGCGCGAGCAACTCTTATGGCACCCTTTGGCGGCGATAAGGCTCGGCGCGCTGGCTCTGGGCTACTGGGGCTTCGACGCTTTGTGTCTCCTGATCATCTTCCTCGCCTTCGGGGTCCAGGTGGACCCCGTATACCTGCTCGTGGCCTTCGGCGTGGCGACGACCTTCGGGTCCCTCCCCCTGAGCCCCGGCGGCCTCGGGGTCTTCGAGGCGACCATGATCGGCACCCTTACCCTGCTCGGCGTCGGCTATGAAGCCGCCATCCCCGTCCTGGGCTACCGGCTCTTCAACTTCTGGCTCCCGATACCACTAGCCCTGATCCTCTA
The DNA here is from genome assembly GCA_020200675.1 of Actinomycetota bacterium. Classification (GTDB taxonomy): domain Bacteria; phylum Actinomycetota; class Rubrobacteria; order Rubrobacterales; family Rubrobacteraceae; genus Rubrobacter_F. The sequence goes on along the minus strand of JAIVIG010000128.1, from coordinate 4,471 downwards.
CCCGACGCTCCACCTCGGCGCCTCGAAGTACACCCGCGAGGAGGAGGACCCGCCGGGGGACGCTCGGAACGCGAGACCTCGAAGGCCGTCAGCCCGACCAGGAGCAGCGCCAAAAGCCCCACGAGTACCAACGGGTTCAAATAAACGCCCAGAGGCGCGAGCGCGGCCACGACTATTGTGACGCCGAGGCGCAGGGCTACGACGTCTGTGCGGAGCGACGTGGGCGTGGCGAGCTGGATGGCGCTGATGGCGAGCAGGTATAGGGAGATACCGCCCCACATGGACCAACGGATCGCCGCGGACAGCTCAGGCTCCGACGCCTCCGAGATGGCGAACTCGATCCCCACGCTCGCGGTGGCGATGCCGGCCCAGACCGTGAGGTGCCCGTATCCCCAGACGTGGCTGCGCACGACGCCCGCGACGCCGCTGGTGAACGACTGGCCTATAGCCTCCTCGTCGACGTGGTCGAAATAGAGCCACCACAGGCAGGCGGCCACGGTGAAGCCGCCCACCGCGGTCAGCGCCGAGACGGGCCGCCAACTCGTATCCACGACGCCTGAGGTCAGGACTACTATGGACTCCCCGAGCACGATCAGGGTAAACAGGCCGAAGCGTTCGGGCATGTGCGAGACGTGGCCCGGCACCGAGCGAACCGTCGAGTATCCGAGGACCGGGGTACCCATCTCGACGAGGAGCGCGAGCGCCCACAGGCCGTAGCGCAGCGGTTCCGGCGCCAGGAGGGAGGACAGCCAGATCAGGGCGCCCACGGAGAAGCCCACAGCGTAACGCGCCGACATCGGGCGAGCCTCGGTCGCGTTGCTCCAGGCCCAGGCATACAGACCAATGAGCAACGCTCGCAGAACCACGTTCGCGACGACGAAGCCGGCCGGGCTCCCCTCCAACGCGCCGCCGACGTTCACGGCCAGCGCCGCCGAGGCGAGCATGGCGACGAGCATCACCACCCGGAAGAGCGTATCGTCGGTGTCGAACTGGTCGGCGTAGTAGGCGAAGCTCATCCACGCCCACCCGACCGGCACGAGAAGCAGGGCGAACCCGAGGAAGCCGCCCAAAGTCAGGTGGTCGTGCAGGAAAACGGCCAGCGCGGCGATCGCGACGACGAAGACCAGATCGAAGAACAGCTCCAACCAGGTCGCCCGCCGCTCTTCCCCTTGGCCGACGCGCAGCCGGGGCGTGCTCCACGCCTGTCTCCTCCGGGATGCCGGACGTGGTCCTCGGTCGGTGTCTCCGCCCTTCTCGGAACTCTGGTTCATAACGTGCCGGAGCGACGGAACCGGGTTGGGCTGAGAGATCTGGCGTTCGCGTACGGTAGCTTAGCCGCATTGGTGGTCGATTCAAGCTCGCCGGCGGCGTTCGGCTGCTCACTGTTCCGGCATGACCGTTTCCGGTCTCGGCTCACCTTCGGAGCTCTCGCAGGTTGTCCCACAGTATGTAGACGCCCAAAAGCAGCACGGTCGCGACGACGATGTTCCAGAAGAACTCGTAGATGATGATCAGCGCCGCTACCACGGCGAGACCTATGGTTGCGCTGGTCACGAGGTTGGTCAGCCGACCACGAAAACCCGCCTCGACGGAGAGGAACAGGGCGATGCTACCGGCCAGGGCGAAGGTGAGGTATGCCCCACGTTCATACGTCGCCACCAGCACGAAGACTATGAGCATCAACCCCACGCTGGCGGCGGCCCACGCCTCGGCCAGGCGGCTGGCGCGCAGCCTGGTCTCCGAGGCGGGTGTCTGGGCGTAGGAGATGTGCGCGCGGGCCGGTCCCTGCTCGCCGGCTCGTAGGCGGTCCGCGTAGCTCTCCAGCGACTCCGCGACAACGCCGTCGGCGGCTACCCGGGCCCGCAGCTGGTCCACCTCCTCGGAGAGCTCCTCGATCCGCTCGCGGTGTCCTTCGTAGAGAGAGCGCAGGTGGGGTTGACCGCGCGCGGCCGCCGACTCTACGCCCAGACCCTTTAGCACGCGACTCTTTTCCTCGATCTCGGCCTGGAGCGCCACTCGGCGCTTCACCACCATCACTTGCTGCTCTCTTACCGCCTGGAGCGTCTCGGGCAGGGTGGGCACCTTGTCGAGCCCGGCCCAACCCACGGGGTCGTACCACGGGCGGGCCACGCTCCCGTCGCGGTTGTACATGGGGCCTGCGGGCGCGTCCTCGCCTTCGAACGGGTCGCGCGTGTACAGTCCCCACAACCCCCTGAAGTTGAACGCCCAGTCCGGGATCGGGTTGTCCAGCAGCCTCGGGGGGCTCCACTCCTTCTCCTGCCCCGGTCCTATCGTCAGGCCGTCCCCGCGAGCGTAGTCTACGAAGGGGACGCGAAAGATGGTAGGCGCCGCGTTCTGCTGCCCCGGCTCGGCATCGTCGCCCTCGTACTGGCGCAGCGTCTTCCGCCAGAACGTTCGGGCGGCGCCCAGAGCCCTGGTGAGGGGAGACAGGAAGGACAGCTCCACTTCGGTCAGGTACTCACCCGCGGCGTACTGGTTGGAGTGGGAACCGGCGCAGACATGTATCATCGGATGCTCGCCCACCTTCTCGAGCTCCGGGTCGTCCCAGCGACGCCGGAGAACGTCGCCCGCGTAGTTGTGCGAAGAGTAGGCCGTCCACTCTGGCGTGACCTCCCCCGATGGCGACTCGGAGAGGTAGACGAAGACCTTCTCCCAGTCGGCCTCGTGGTCGTTGGCGCCGAAGAACCCCGAGCGCCAGTCGTTGAACGCGTAGAAAAGCCAGTACTGGAGCACGATCCAGCCGTCCTGCCTCAAGACCCGGCCGTGGTAGCGGTAATGCTCGTTCTCGGCCAGGATGTTCGCGTAGGCGGTGCGGCCCGCGGCCGCCGTGCTTCCGGGCACCCGTCCGCGGGCCAGGAGGGTCAAAGAGAAGAGGGTGTCCATCATGCGGGAGACGTAACCGACCCGTGCCAGACGACCTCGTCCGGTCCGGAAATCCTGGCGAGCGTCTCGACGACGACGCGCGTTCTGGCGGATCATATCCTTGAACTCCTGCGGGTCCGTAAACCTGAGGTAGTGTACGGCCCCGAACCCGTCGCGTTGCTGTTCGGCCAGCCGGTCGAGGGTCAGCTTTCCGTGCGGGACCAGGCAGACGTCTTCTTCGCCGGGGCGACTGACCCACAGGCTGCAGGCTCGCACGTATGCCTCGGCGTCCATCGGGAAGAATCGGTCGCCTTTCGTGTAGCGCGCGACCGGCTCGAAGCGCCGGAGCAGGGTCTCGTCGGACTCAGAAGCCACGCGCCGCCCTCCTCCTGGCCCCGGCTCGGGGTTTGACGTGGAACGCCGCCCGCACGTCGGAGGAGTTCAGGTACAGGGTCATCACGATGCAGTAGAGCATCACGGGGTAGATGAAGACCGGTTCACGATACAAGATAGTCTCCCACTCGGTGTAAAGCAGAAGGCAGGCCAGCAGGGTCAACGCCTGTACGATCATGGCTAGCAGCCAACCCACCCGAAACAGAAGAAAGAAGCCCAGAGCCGCCAGGACCGCCAGGATAGCGGGCAGCCCGAGGATGAGGGCGATGACGATAGCCTGCTCGACCGCTTCGGTCAGCTCCGGTGAGAGTGTCGCTTCGAGTTCGACCTGCTGCTGTACCTCCTGCCAGTCGACCCGGTAGACGTTATAGGCGCCTATGCCTCCCAGCCCGGACGCTTGCAGGACGAGCAGTAACCCGTTGGCCCGTACAGGCCAGGAACGCGCCGTGACTACCTTCGCCAAGATCTCCTCCACCGGAGCGCGAGCCGGGCGTTGCTTGTTGTTGAGCGGCCTGAAACTCGATTGCGCTCGAAGGTATCTTGACTCCGCTCGTATTCCATAACGGCTCGATCATACACCAGCGCAATTTGGGATGCACCAGCCGGTACCCGTTCTCCAAAGCTCGACAAGCGTATCTGGGCCTGGATCGACAGCCAGACTTATCCTCTTGCTGCAGCCTGGGCCAGAAGGTCCCGGTTGCCGTCGTCCCACATGGCCGTCATGGTTACCGCCGAGGGTCCACTTCTCGCCGCCAGCGGTGCCGTTGAGGACGTGCTGGGCCTGGAAGTACGCGACGGCTGTCGCCTCGTCGCCGTCTACGCTCACCGTGCAGGGGCCGGTGAAGTGCTGGGTGGCGTCGAGGCTCTCGAAGATCGGCGCCCACCGCCCCAGGACGAGGTCTCGCGCTGCGATTCTTTCGGGCTCGCCGCCGCTCAAGGAGTTGTAGTCGATGTCGACCTCCTCGTTGAGGCAGGATATCAGGGCTTCCCAGTCACGCTGGTCGGCGCTTCGCCCGTAGCGCAACACCGTCTCCTGGATCTCCGCTTGGTCGAGCAGCGTCCGCACCACGCCTTCGTCCATCTTCTCGGCTCCTTTACCAGGCCTCGGGCTTGCCGTCGTAGAAGAAACCGCCGGTCGGGCCGTCGTCGGGTAGGGTAGCCGCCCATACAACGCCGTTTGCGCCCTCTTCGACGG
>JAIVIG010000387.1 GCA_020200675.1 Actinomycetota bacterium | reverse complement strand
GGATTGAGCTCGGGAGAGTAGGCCGGAAGGTTCAGGAGGCTCACGTTTTCGGGATGGGTGATCTCCTTCGAAAGGTGGCTGGGGGCGTTGTCTACGACGAGCACGAGATGATGATCATGGTAAGCCTCGCCGAGATGCTTGAGTTGAGGAAAGTCTCGAAGCAGCGCCCATCCACGCCCGGCAGATACGAGCAGAAGCTCTCGCCACTCGTCGGCTCCACGGCTGCGTAAAGGTAGGTCCACTCGTACTCGTAGCGGCGGCGCACGATCCACGGCGGACGGAAGCCTTTCGGACAGTAGCGCCTCGTGTGCCAGTTGATCAAGCCAAAGCGCGCCTCATCGAAGGCCATCACCTTAAGCGGCTTGCCGTCCTCCGGATTGCCGTCCTCCGGATTGCCGTCCTCCGGATTGCCGGAGCTCTTTCTTCTCGCCCGCGCTATCTTCTCGGAGAACTTTTTTTGAAAGCTTCTCGTTCTCCGACGTCGGCCTTCTCATGGCTGGGCCGACCCGTCTTGGGCTTTACCTTTCGCCGCCTCAAGAGTCCGCCCACGCTCTCGGGATGGGAGTAGCTAACCCCCCGCTCCAAAAGGAACTCGTGCGCCTGGGCGATGGTCGCTATCTCGCCGCGCTTCATCGCCTCCTCGAGCTCCCCGAACATCTCCTCGCCTACCAGCTCCCGCCGACCACGCTCCTCGACCCGATTGAGCAGCAACCCATCCAACCCCCCTTCCTTGTAAGCGGCCAACCATCTCTGGCCCTGGCGCCGACTGTAGCCCAGGGCCTTGACCGCCTCCCCGAGAGTGGAGTATTTACCGCTCTTGAGGAGTCCGAGCATCCTCACCCGGTGGAACAAGTGGCTGTAGCGATGGCGCTTCTCGAGCTTCTCCAGTTCTTCCTGGCTTTCACCGATCATCCTTGGATAGTCTATGTTTGGCATGGACACATTGTGCCATCAAAAGCCAGGAACGGTATAACGGATCTATAGCAACTACCGGCGGCCCTGCTGTACTGTGGGGCCGTCTTCAGAAAAATCAGGAACAATAACCATTGCAGACTGACTGATAGATGTTAGAATGTGTGGGTAGCGATCCGGTCCGCTGTCTAGGCCGGGATACATAAAGGGGATAGGCCGGGATACATAAAGGGGATAACTGAATAGTAGTAGCGCGGCTGGGGGCATCCGCGCACCCCCGCGCATGGAAAAGGCCGCTAAATCCATGAGCGGCCCAGAAAGATCTACGTAATGGAAAGTATACCACAGAAGCCCCCAGAACCCCTGCAAAACGGCGATTTTACCCTAATGGCCGGTCGGATCAATGGGCCACTGAATACCGCAAAGCCGGTATCTATCCGATCCCCCTACCCAAAGGCCAGAAAGCCCCGGTTATCCAGGGCTGGCAGGATCTACGCATAGAACCGGCCGATGTAAACAGTAACTAAACACTGACCCAAACTTTAGCGACGTGGCGCGAAGACGCCCGCGCGTATAAGATGTTAGATAAGCAACGGTTAGGGTGAAGGGGCGAAACGTAGCATAAGGGGTGATGGCATGTGGACGTGATTAGGAACAATCCGGTCCTAGTAACTGGCGTGACTGCGGCGGTAATCAACTTAATCGTTAGTCTTGGTTTTCTAAGCAAAGACGTAGGGGAAGCCGTGATAGCGTCTGATAGGTTGTGGGTTGAGTGAAGGAGGCGCACTTGACCCCGAAGAAGGAATTCGAGCGCATCGTGAAGCGAGACGTGGAGGCCCGGGTACGGGAGGGCGTGAAGGCCGTGCTGGAGGAGGTCCTCCAAGAGGAGATGACCGAGCACCTCGAAGCGGGCTACCGAGAGCTCACCCCCACCAGGCGCGGCGAGCGCAACGGCCGCTACACCCGTAACCTCGTCACTCCCGCGGGCAAGATCGAGCGTCTGGAGGTTCCGCGCGACCGGGAAGGCGAGTTCGTTACGGAGCTCTTCGAGCGATACAAGCGCATGACGGGCGACGTCGAAGAGGCAGTCCTGGAGATGTACCTCTCGGGCATCTCGGTGCGCAAGATAGCCGGCGTCACCGACGCCCTGAGCAGGGTTAGGATCGGCAAGGATGCGGTAAGCCGCATCGCCAGGAGGCTCCAGGAGGAGCAGAAGGAGTGGCGCGGGAGGTCGCTGGGGGAGAAGTCCTACCCTTACCTCTACCTGGATGCCACGTACCTGAAGGTCCGTTGGGGCGCGAGCGTCACCAACCTGGCGCTGTTGGCCTGCGTGGGGGTGGACGAGGAAGGCTTCAGAGAAGTTTTGGCGGTGGAGGTGGCGGGCTCGGAGAAGGGCGTGGCCTACGCCTCCTTGCTCCGGGAGCTCATCGACCAGGGCCTTAAGGACGTGAGGCTCGTGGTCTCCGACGACCATGAAGGGATAAAGGCCGCGGTAGCAAGTGAGCTGCCCGGCACCGAATGGCAGCGGTGCATAGTCCATACCATCCGGACGCAATCTGAGATTGGGCGGAGCCGGGGGACCTTTCGAGTCCCCCGGTGGGCCATGCAGCGGGATGACGTGGCGTATCTCCAAGGTGTCCTCCCCAACAATAATACGCTCGATCAATAGCTGCAAGATGACCTGCTTCTCCTCCAAGGTGGCGTCCTCCAGCCGGGCATTGATCCGCCCGCAGAAGGCTTCGAGATCCTCCAGCACCTCCCGCGCCTGGGTCGCCTGTCGCCGCAGTCGCGCCCGCTGCTCGTACTGAGCCGTTAGAGCCTCGCGCTGCTGTGCTACTTTCGTCCGGCGCTCTTTGAGCTCCTCCAGCTCTATGATCCCCGCCTGGTAGGCATCCACGAGGCGACTTTCCTCCCCGCGGAGCCTTCTGGAGTGACCCTCGAACTTCTTCGCCTCGGCGTCCTCCTTTTCGTTTTCCGGGGTAGAGTGGGCGAAGTCCTCGAACTGGGCCAAAAGCCGCTCGGGCTCGCGCATGAGCTCTTTTACGTGCTCCCAGATCGCGGCCTCCAATTCCTCGGCTTTGGCCGGCGTCTGCTGACATCTGTGCTCGCGGGCGCTCAGGATGGGATCCTTGCCCCCGCACTGATAGATGCGCCGTTCGGCCTGGCGAGTGGTGGCCTTGTGGATCCTCCCGTACATCGCCAGCCCGCAACTCTCGCAGCTAAGGAGGCACCGCAGCAGGTAGGAGTACTTCTTGTTGTTGCGGAACGAGAGCTTGGCGTTACGCTCCAACTGGACTTGGGCGAGACGGTGGGTATCTTCGTCCACGATCGTCGCCGCAACGGAGATGGGGATCCATTCCTCTTTTGGCCTCTGCTTTCTGACCGTGTTCTCGCCGCTTCTGGGTCCGCGGCCCTTCTTCTTGGGCTTTTCGGGCGCCACGTAGCGGTAGCGGTTGGCGTAGGTCGTGCCCGCGTGGATGGGGTTGGAGAGGATGCTATGGACGACGGAGGGCGACCAGGGATGGTGCCCGGAGCGCGGGAACCAGGGTCCTTCGTTAAGGCGCTTGGTAATCTGGCGAACGGTCATCCTTGCTTCGACCAGCCAGCCGTAGAGCATCCGGACGAGTTCGGCCTCACTCTCGTCTATGACGAGGTGGCCCGGGACGCCGTCCCTTTTCGGAATGTAGCGGTAGCCGTAGGGCGCCTTAGAGCCGATGAAGTGCCCCTCACGCGCCTTCTGGAGCTTGCCGCGCCTGAAGCGTTCGCCGAGCAGCGCCCGTTCGTACTCGGCGATCGCGCCCTGTATCTGTAGCAAGAGCTGGTCGTTGGGGTTGTCGGAGATGGGGTGATGGATGAACACGACCTCACAGCCGGCACGCTTGAACTCTTCCAACAGTAGCACCTGGTAGGCGTACTTGCGTGCCAGACGGTCCGGGCTCAAAACCCCGATCATCTCGAAAACCCCATCCTCGGCGCCGTCGCGCAAGGCGTCCAGCCCGGGTCGGTCGAGCCTGGAGCCGGAGTAGCCCTCGTCGGCGTAGACGTTCTCGGGCGAAAGTTCGTGGCCGTTTTCGCTCGCCCAGTTCTTCAGGGCATCGAGCTGGCTGTCGATGGTCTGCTCGCGCCCCTGGCGCGGGGTGGAGACCCTCGCGTAAATCGCTGTACGCATCAGCCTCTCCTCCTCTTCATCTTTTGGGGGTCTTCTTCTCCGCCTTCGATCAAGATCCGGTAAGCCTGTTCGATCCTCTTGGGGCCGTCCCTTCTCCTCTCGTACACCGAAGCGATCCTCCACAGCTTCTTGGGCCGCGCGGCACGGGGGTTCCTCGACATCTCTGCTCGGCCACCTCCTCTCCGACAAAAGAGGATGGCAGATGCATGTGTCGGCCGGGCTCCCTTTCTCTACGGCGCCACCGCCTCGCGACGCCGGCGCGGCTTGTATGGTTTGGCTGTGGAGACAAAGGGGATCACCACCGTGGCCCGCAACTCACCGATTGCGTCCGGATGGTGCA
>JAIVIG010000386.1 GCA_020200675.1 Actinomycetota bacterium | reverse complement strand
CCGCGGTCTCGGAGCGGTCCGGCGCATGAGGCTCGGCAGCGTCTCGACGAAGGTGCTCCACGCCGCGAAAGGGCCGGTGCTGGTCTACCCGCGTTCGGGAGTCTGAGAACGAGTGAAGCTACCCGGTCATTCCACACGGTCTCATAGATCGACCCACCGGAAGTTTCCGGTGTCCGTGGGTTTTGGTGCGAGTGTTTCCGTTGAGACATCGGGCTGACGATGACCACGTCTCGGTTGCGGAGACGGTCTGACCGTCGGGGAGTCGTTACCGGATCAGAACCTGGAACGCGACCGTGGCGAGGACCGAGAGCGTCGCCACCACCGCCACCAGGTTGCTCGACGCCTCCTCGAGAGACTCCGGCATGATCTCCGAGAAGACCATCCAGATCATCGCCCCGGCAGCGAACCCCAACCCGATCGGCAACAGAGGCTCGAAGAAGGCCACGAAGAGGAAGGCCGGCACTGCCATGGCGGGCTGCGGCAGGCTCGAGAAGACGCTCCAGAAGGCCGCCTTGCCAACGCCGACCCCCCGAGGGACCAGCACCAGGCTTATGGCGAGCCCCTCCGGTACGTTATGCACGGCTATCGCGAGCGTGATGAAGAGCCCGAGGTCCTGGCCTCCGCCGAAGGATACCCCCACGCCCACCCCTTCGGTGAACGAGTGGGCGGTCATCACCCCCACCATCAGCAGCGCCTTGCGCGGGTCGACGCCCCGCTCCTCGCTGGAGGCGACGTGATGCTCTTTACCGTTAAGCAAGTTTCGCGTCAGGACTATAAAGGCGAGGCCGATGAGCCCGCCGAGCACCGTCCGGGCCAGGCCGTAGGAGACGCCCTCGTAGATCAAGCCGAAGCTCGCCGCGAGCATGAGGCCGCCCGCCACGGCGTTCGACACCCCGAGCCATTTGCGGGTGAGGTCTCCGACGAAAACGAAGGGCAGCGCCCCGAGCCCGGTGGCGAGCGCCGTCAGGATCGCCAGGAGGAAGACCTGTACCACGCCGGAAACCTCCACGAGCACCTACCCTATAGCTCGGGTCGTCATCTGGCGTTCTCAGCCCTCCGAACGCGGTCAGATCGGTCCCGGCCCCTTCGCGGCGCGGAGCTCCAGCTCGGCGTCTCCGGAGCCGTCGGTGGCCGGCAGTATCTTGGACAGAAAAGTGCTCATCTGGCGGCCTTCCTTTCCCTGGAGCAGACTTTTGCTTTCTACCTTCTTTGCCCCGAATCATACAGAACCAGTACGAATTTTCGTTCCCTCACCGGTCGATACGAGAGGCCAACCGCAAGACGCCCGTACGAGGATCGGAAAACACCATACAAGCCTCTGTTGCCTTTCCGACGCCAGAGACTCTATCAGCCAAACCCGCACTCGGAGAGCCGCGCACGGGTAGATCGTTCGGGCGGGGAACGGTCGAGCCGTGCAAAAACTTCCGGCCGATAATAAGCTGTCGTCGGAAGTCAGATGAGAGAGGAACAGGCAATGAACGATGCTCTTCACGGCGAAGCTTTAGAGGCCATCGAGGGGATCTTCGGAGATCGGATGACACGGGGTCCGTTCGGAGAAGAAGGGACTCGCGGCGAGGCGCTGGCCGTCGTCTCGCCGGTGAACGTCCGCGAGGTCGAGCTCCTTGCGGAGGTGGCCGGGCGTTACTCCTTACCACTGGCCGCGCTGGGTGCCGGGACGGCCTTCGATGCCCCCGGCGCGTCGGGGAAGGGCGTCCTGGTCCGCTTCGACCTGATGCGCGACGTGCGCATCCGGGGCGGGGAAGAGCTCTGGGTGAGGGCGGAGCCGGGGGCGCCGTGGCTGGAGCTGGAGAACAACCTGAGCACCCACGGATGGGGCCTGGCCGTCTACCCCACCAGCGCCCCCAGGTCCACCGTCGGCGGCTGGCTCGCCCCGGCGGGCGAACACGGACGTGCCCTTCGCCGCCGCATTCGACGAGCCGGAGGACCTGGTGGGAGCCGCCGCGAGCCTCCACGATGCGGGTGTGCCGCTGTGGCATCTGGCCTTCCTGGACCCCGGCATGGTCCGCGCGAGGGGCCTCGGGGACGGCTACCTACTCTTCGGAGCCTACCCCGCAGAGCGGGCCCCGGTCGTAGAAGAAGTTCTGCGGGAGACGTTCGAGTCCCACCGCGGACGGGTCCTGCCCAGCGCCGAGAGCTACCGCGCGTGGGGGGAGAGGTTCTTCCCGATGGCGCCTTCTCGACCGACCCCGACCTCGGCGCAACGCAAGCTTGTTCCCATGACGGAGCTCGCGGAGGCGCTCCTCGCCACGCGAGATCTCTCGACCGACCCCGCCGTCCAGGGCACCGTCTCCAGGTCCGGGGAGGTAATCCTGCTGACCTTCGACGCCCAGGAAGAGGGCTGGACGAGACGGTAGCGAGTGCCGGCCGGTAGGGTCTCGTCGTAGTCTTCGCACCGCTCTGCAGAAAGCACTCTCGCGGTCGGCTCCGACCGCGCTCCGGCGCTACTCGCGGTCTGGTGGTTCTTTATACGGGATTGCATTTGGGATAGGACGCCCCTAGAGTAGGTCGAGGAGAATGCCCGATCCATCGCCAGAGTTCCGGGCGGAGCTCTGGAATACGGTAGAACTAAAACTAACGTCGAAGAAAGTAAGGAAGTAGATGACCCTGGCAAGAGAGATCGTAGTTCAGAAAGACGTCCCCGCCGAGATGCGCGACGGAACGACGCTAATGGCCGATGTCTACCGGCCCTCTGGGAGCGAAGAGTACCCGGTCCTCCTGACGCGGCAGCCATACGGTAAAGATCTGGCGATCGCCACGGGCTACATGAACGCCATAAAGGCTGCACAGCACGGCTACGTGATCGTGATCCAGGACGTAAGGGGGCGCTTCGCCTCCGAGGGCAAGTGGAACCCGTTTGCGTACGAGTTCGAGGACGGCTACGACACCGTGGAATGGGCGGCGCGTTTGCCCGGCTCGAACGGCGCCGTCGGTATGTACGGGGCGTCGTACTTCGGGATGACACAATGGCAGGCCGCCGTCACGCAACCGCCCTCCTTGAAAAGCCTGACGCCGGGGATCACCTGGGGAAACCACTTGAACGGTACGGCGATTCGCGGTGGGGTGCGTGAGCTTGGTTCGATCCTATATTGGTTCGTGGGGGTACTCGCCCTGGACTCCCTTTTTAGGAAGTACCGCGACGACCCGGAGAAGCTACAGGAGTTGTTGTTCGCTCAGGTGAACGCTATAGACAACCTCGCCGGGGAGTACGGAATCTTGCCGCTAAAGGATCTGCCGGACCCCGCCGGGGTCGTGCCACACATGTTCGATAAGCTGGAGCACGGTATCTCCAGCGACGTGTGGCAACACCTGAACATAGACGGCCGCTACGAGAACGTCGAGGTTCCGACCTTCCACATCGGCTGCTGGTACGACGTCTTCCTCGGCGAGACCTTGAGCCAGTACGAGGCCATGAAAAAGGTCGCGGCCGAAAGAGGGTCCATGCCCCCGCGGCTCCTCGTGGGCCCCTGGACCCACGGCACCGAGTTTCCCAGCACGGTCGGTGACCTCGACTTCGGCCTCGCCTCCTCCGGCCAGTTCCTGAACTACAGGGGCGACATGACCGACTTCCACCTCCGCTGGTTCGACGCGACGCTCAAGGGCGACGAGGGCTCTTTAGCCGGCGAGCCCCCCGTCGAGGTCTTCGTGATGGGCGAGAACCGCTGGCGCGGCTACGAGGAGTGGCCCGTCCCCGGTTCGCGCGAGGAGAGGTGGTACCTGCACGCGGGCGGCGTCCTCTCGCGCGAGACACCCAACGGCGGTGCCCCCGACGAGTACGAATACGATCCCAAAGACCCCGTGCCGACGGTCGGCGGGGCGATCCTCATGCCCGACGTCTACCGGGCGGGGGCGAGAGACCAGCGCCCCATCGAAGATCGGCCCGACGTGCTCGTTTACACGAGCGAGGAGCTGGCGGAGGACTACACGGCGATCGGGACCGTGTACGCTACCCTGTACGCGGCGTCTTCGGCGCCGGACACGGACTTCGTGGCGCGGCTCGTGGACGTGTATCCGGATGGGCGGGCCATCGGGGTGACCGACGGAATAATCCGGGCCAGCGCCCGCGAGAGCTACCCGGCCCCCGGCGTAATAGAGCCCGTCGAGCCGTCGCCGATAGTGCCCGGCGAGGTGTACGAGTACGTGATAGACCTGTGGGCGACCGGTATCACTTTCGAAGCTGGCCATCGCCTCCGGGTGGAGATAACCTCGAGCTCCTTCCCCCGTTGGGACCGCAACCTGAACACCGGCGAGGACACCAAAGACTCGTCCCGCTCCGAGGTGGCGCGCCAGCATATATTCCACGATCCCGACCGCCCGAGCAGCGTTACCCTTACCGTGGTCGACGGATGAGAGGGAAGGCCGAACCGATGGACTTCAAAACGGCGGATCTTTGCGACGAGTTCGAGCAATCGGTGGGTGTAGCCGAGCCGCTGCTTCGCGACTACGGCGGGACCAAGTCTTTCTACGGGAGTCTGGCTACCGTGAAGGTATTCGAGGACAACGTGCTCGTCCGTGAGGCTTTGGAGACGGACGGGCAGGGACGGGTGCTGGTCGTGGACGGCGGTGGATCTACGCGGTGCGCCCTGGTGGGGGACCGGCTCGCGCGGCTCGCCTACGAGAACGGCTGGGCGGGGATAGTCGTCGACGGTTGCATTCGTGATTCTGACGAGATCTCGCGCATCCCCGTCGGGGTCAAAGCTCGTCATGCCGTCCCGAAAAAGAGCGCCAAGAGAGGGGTTGGGGAACGCGACGTGCCGGTGCGTTTCGCCGGGCTCACGTTCGCCCCCGGGTGTTACCTCTACGCCGATCCGGACGGGATCATCGTCGCGGACCGGGACCTGTTGGCTTAACACGCCCGGCCGGCTGAAAAGCGCCTTCCAGGTGGAGTATGATGGCGGAGCTACAAGGCTATGAGGCCTCCGAACCGCGCCAACCATCGCAGGCAGTCCTTTATCAGGAGATCAGCAATGAACGAACCCGTTATCCTCGAAGCCGTCCGCACCCCCTTCGCGCGCGGCGGCGGCGCCTTCCGCGAAGAGCGTCCCGACGCCCTGTTGGCCCACGTTTTGAGGGGCCTCGTCGGACGAGCCGGGTTGGATCCCGAGGAGATCGAAGACGTCGTGAACGGCACCGTCACCCAGACCGGCGAGCAAGGAGCGAACGTCGGGCGCCTCGGCGTGATGCTCGCGGACTTCCCCGTTACCGTCCCGGCGGTCACCCTCAACCGGATGTGCGGCTCCAGCCAGCAGGCGATCCATTTCGTCTCCCAGGCGATAGCCGCGGGCGATATAAGCTATGCCGTCGCCTCGGGCGTGGAGAGCATGACCCGCGCCCCGATGTTCAGCGACATCGGCGAGGGGTACGAGGCCCTGAACCCGGACCTTTTGGGGAAGCAGAACCTCGTCCACCAGGGCGAGAGCGCGGAGCGGATCGCGGAGCAGTGGAGCATAACGCGCGGGGATGTCGACGCCCTCGCCGCCGAGAGCCACCGCCGCGCCAGCGAAGCCGCCCTCGAGAACAAGAACGCCGAGATACTCCCCACGGGCGGTCTCGACGCCGAGGGCAACCCGATAGAGCTCACCAGCGACGAGGGCATCCGGGGGGTCGTCGACGCGGAGAAGATGGCCTCCTTGAAGACCATCTTCAGGCCCGGGGGCGACGGGGTGGTGACCGCCGGCAACTCCAGCCAGATCTCCGACGGAGCCGCGGCCGTCCTCGTCGGCGAGAGGGAGCGGGCCGAGGCCGACGGCTTCGCCCCACGCGCTAGGTTCCGCGCCCGCGTCGCGGTGGGCGACGACCCGACCATGCAACTGGCCGGGGTCATCCCCGCCACGCGCCTGGCGCTCAAAAAGGCGGGCCTGAGCATGGACGACCTCGACTGGATCGAGGTAAACGAAGCCTTCGCCACGGTGGTCCTCTCCTGGGCCGACGAGCTGGAGCCGGACATGCAGAAGGTCAACCCCTGGGGCGGCGCCATCGCCCACGGCCATCCTCTGGGCGCGACCGGCGCGGGCCTCATGGCCAAGATGCTCGCCGGCCTCGAAGCGACGGACGGCCAGCTCGGCCTCCAGGTCATGTGCATCGGCCACGGCATGTCCACCGCCACGATCATCGAGCGCATCTGATGGAAACCCAGGGACGCACCTTCCGCGGCGGCCGGCACATAGTCGGGAACGAGATGTTGGACGGCGAGGTCACCGTCTCGACGGGACGATACGAATGTCGGACAGGTAGAAGACCGGGAGCCACACGCGGCCTTGAGAGCTTCGATGCCGGCCTTCCTTAGCCTTCCTGCCGGTTGA
>JAIVIG010000275.1 GCA_020200675.1 Actinomycetota bacterium | reverse complement strand
GCTCGGCACCTTGCGAATCCACGCTCTTCTTGCTCGAGGTGTGGGGCAGAGCGTCTATCTCCCCCGGTCTCTGCTATCCCCATCTAGCTCCCTTCACTCGACTTACTGACGTCGGTGAGTTTACCGCACAGACGTGATACGTGTTGCATGTTGCGTGGGGAGCGCAGAGAGAGTTGACGCGACCTTCCAGTCATCGCAGCGACAAGAAGTTTTCAGAGCCTGGACCGGACTCTAGGAGAGGGGGGGCGCGGTCCAACCTTTCTTGTCAGCGGGTTGAGGCGAGCGGAAAGGCGCTAGAGATAGCGCCCGCGAGGGTAAAGTCCTGTAGCAGAGGATCTAAGAGACAAGACCCGCGGGGTGGTGGTTTTTCTGGGTGCCCCTTTCGCCCGGCTTCGTAACTGAAGGCGTGATTCACTCTCCCCTAACCAGCTCGTCAGGGTCCACCTCGAGGGCGTCGGCGAGCTTGCGGATAGTGCGAGGATGAGGCTCATCTACGCGACCCGACTCGAGCTTGAGTATCGTGGTCGGGCTCAGACCAGCTCTCTCGGCGAGCTCCCGCTGCGACAGCAAACGCTTGTCCCGAACCTTCCGCAGCCTATCTCCACTGATGCGCGGCATGCCGTCCAGGATTGTACAGACGTTCCTGCCTTTCGCCTCATGGTCGTTCATCAAGTGTGGCGTAAATCATCAAAAATGTTGCAAAACAGTGGCGAATGTGATACGATCCGGCAATAGATAGGGAAACGGCCTCGCAGGTGATAGCGCACCCCGAGGCCTGGCCCACAGAAGAAAGGGTGTCCACTGTGGACGAGATAAGGATATCGCCCGCCGGCGACGGTTTCTACGCTGCATCCAGCGAAGCTAACCACACTCACGCAGGACAAGCAGAGCGCGACTGCTCCTTCTGCCTCGAGGGGTGGGTATTCTTGGGCTCTATAGACCATGATGGTTGGGAGGTTTTTGAGGCCATCCGCTGTCGTAGGTGTGGCGGTACGGGCCGGACTCGGAAGGTATTCCATACGGGAGTGGCTACGCTTGCTATCGACTTCTCCCTAAGCGGGCTGGCTTCGCTCCCTGTAGTGTTCGTTCTGCCCGAGGAGTACGTGCTCAAGGGCGCAGCGACCTCTGCCACACATCTGATCTACGGCAAGCTGCTTACCTGCGCTAGGGTGCCGCTCCACTTTCTGCCAGCGACCTTCCGACAACTGCTCTTTCACACTGTTGGCGGATAAGATTACACTACGCCGGATGGGGAGCCTGGTCACAACTCGAGTGGTCTCTGGTGTGGTACTAGCCCTCGGTTTGGCGCTCTTTGTCCCCCTGGCACTTTCCTTACTCTACCGAGACGGCTCGTGGGCCAGCTTCCTCCTACCGGCCGCGGCGTTCGTCTTGATGGGAGGCGTAGGGCTACAACTAACCACCTCTCTCGTCCGCACGCCGAAGTACGTCTCGAACCGAGAAGTTTACCTTTCGGTTACACTGGCGTGGGTGGTGGCCGCCCTCCTGGGCGGGGTGCCGTTTCTGATCGAGGGGACCTTCGATAGTCTGCTGGACTCCACCTTCGAGGCGATGAGCGGGTTCACCACGACTGGGTCCACGCTACTTTCGGACATCGAGGCCCAGACGCCCTCCATACTCTTCTGGCGCAGCATGACCCAATGGCTCGGGGGCATAGGCATAGTGGTGCTCTTCGTCGCCGTTGCGCCGGTTATCGGGGCCGGGGCGGCGCGCCTGCTCGGAGCGGAGGTCTCGGGGCTAACCCAGACCAGGCTTACGCCGCGCATAGCCGACACGGCCAAGGCCCTCCTCGTCATCTACCTAGCCATCTCTCTTGCGGAGACCATAGCACTAATGGTGGTAGGTATGTCGCTCTACGACGCCGTGGTGCACACCTTCACGACTGTGGCTACTGGGGGCTTCAGCCCCAAGACCGCCTCCATCGGTTTCTACGACTCGCTTGCCGTAGAGGCAGTCATCGTCTTCTTCATGGTGGCCTCAGGCGTCTCATTCTCGCTCTACTATCTCCTCTACACCCGTCGTGCTAGATAGCGAGCTCATTGCGTACCTGGGTATCCTCCTTGGGGCGGTGCTCTTCGTATGGGGCTTGCTGGTCTTCGAGGGCGTCTACGAGCCCTCCTCCTGGAGTACGGCACTGCGCGACTCGGCCTTCTCGGTCGTGAGTGTTACCACGACGACCGGGTTCGTCACGGCGGACTTCGACAAGTGGGACACGGCGGCGAAGCTCAGCCTTGTCTTACTCATGTTCGTCGGAGGCTGCGCTGGTTCGACAGCAGGGGGGATAAAGGTCATCCGGGTCCTCGTGATCTTTCGCACCATCTTGCAGGACATCTTCAGGATGGTACATCCCAGGGCCGTTACTCCCTTGGTCGTTGGAGGACGGATGGTGCCCGAAGGTATAAGGCTGGCCGTCCTTGGGCTCTTCGCCGCCTGGATCGCCATCTTCGGGGGGGCATCTCTCCTGGTGGCCCTCCAGGACAACCTTACCCTGACATCCTCGGCCACGGCTGTGGCGGCCACACTAAACGTCATAGGCCCCGGGCTAGGCCAAGTCGGGGCCACAGAGAGCTTCGAGATCATTGACCCCTTTGGGCGTGTTGTGCTCACGGTATGCATGCTCCTCGGGAGGTTGGAGCTCTTTACCGCTCTGGCCCTGCTCTCGCCGGCGTTCTGGAGGAGATAGAGGAACAGAAACGACTCTATCTCAAGCTTTGTAGACGAACCCTTCTCCCCCGAAGAAGGGTGCATAAAGGGCGGGGGCACGATCGTGGCCCTGAGACTACGCTACTACGCGACGCAGATAGCCGGCACCGCTCGGGTTCAGACCTTAACAGGCGTGCTGCTGCCGAGAATCTGACCAAAACGGTTCTTGACCCGCACGGCGAGGTGCGTATCGGAGGTTTGCACCAACATGGCCGTCTCGAAGCCGTCCCGGGGGACCGATCCCACCGGCTCTAGTCGGTCTGGGCGCGGGCCTGCGAGCACTTCCCAAC
>JAIVIG010000385.1 GCA_020200675.1 Actinomycetota bacterium | reverse complement strand
GCGCTGGCGACCGCGGTCCTCTCGGCCGTCGTCTTCGGCTGGTGGCTCGCTCCCATGCTCGCGGCAGGATTCGTGTGGTGGAGACGGCGCAACCGGGGTTCGGACCCCGCTGCCACGAGCTCCTCCCAGGCCCCCTAGCCACGTCGTCAACCCATCCGGTCTCCGCATCGGACCCTTCTTGGTGCTAACCTGAGCGCTGCTGGCGTAAGAGGAGGCAAGATGGAGCAGGAAGCGCGTTCGCCGGGAGTTACCCACCTCTCCTGGGGTCGCCTGGAGGTCGAGGGTGTGGACGGCCCCTTCAAGGACGCCAAGCTCTTCCCCGGCGGCGCGAGGAAGTGGGACTGGAGAGAGACCGGCACGAACCACGAGCCGGGCATCCAGCCCGCGGACGTCGAGGAGCTGCTGGAGCACGGGGCCACCGCGGTGGTGCTCTCGAAGGGCTTCTACGAACGGCTCGGCGTCACGCAAGACGCCCTGCGGATGCTGGAGGACAGGAACGTCTCCGCGCACGTCCGGGAGACCGGGGAGGCGATCCAGCTTTACAACGAGTTGAGGGAGACCGAGAGGGTGGGCGCGCTCATCCACTCCACCTGCTAGCGCGCTCGGAACGAAAACCGCGGCGGCTCCCCACTCGTCCGGAAAGCATCACCGATCGCGGGTTCGAGGTTGCGCCGGAGGGATTTGGGGAATTATTGGGAGAGGCAGGACTGTGGCTAGCGGAGGAGGGTGAAGATGAGCGAACAGGACCAGCAACAGTACGATAGCCCGCTCGTGAGCGAGCGCGGCAGGACCATCATCAGCGACACGGTCGTCTCCACGATAGCGGGAGGGGCGGCGCAGGAGGTGGAGGGCGTACACATGGGTGGCAGCGCGTCGCGGGCCGCCGGCGGGATCCTGGGCAGCATAACCGGCTCGGAGAGCCAGACCCGCGGCGTCTCCGTCGAGATTGGCACGGTGGAGGCCGCCGTAGACCTCACGATGGGCATCGAGTACGGCAGGGACATCCTGCCGACCGTCGACGAGGTGCGGCGCAGGATCTCCGACCGAGTCCAGAACATGACCGGGCTCCGCGTCACCGAGCTGAACGTGACCATAAGCGACATCATCTTCCCCGAGAGAGGAGCGAGGCTCCGCCGCGCCCTGGAAGACGGCACGAGGACCGAGGCGCGCCCGCTGCCCGAGGCCGGTGAGCGCGAGACCACCGAGGTGAGCCCGAGCAGCCGGACGCGCACCGAGGGCACGAGCGGGCCGCTCGCCGAAGAAGAGACACGAGCCGAGGAACAGCCGGAAGGAGACGAGACCGCCGAGATCAGACCCGAGGACGTCTCCGAGACGCGCCGATCGCCCGAAGAGGACGAGACCAGGCGCAGCGAGGAGAGTGAGCCACCGCGCGGGTAGACTACCCCCCGGCCCTTGTAGAGAATCTAAGCGGTTCTGCGGCCCACGAGCATTCGGTAGATAAGCAGCAGTATGATCGCGCCTATAGTGGCCACGATGATGGTCCAGATCCATCCGCCGCCGCCCAGACCGATCAGGCTCGCGAGGAAACCGCCCACGAAAGAGCCGGCGATCCCTATGAGGATCGTCACTATTATCCCTCCGGGATCGTCTCCCGGCATGATCAACTTCGCCAGCGCCCCGGCTACGAGCCCGATTATGATCCAGGCTATGATTGTGCCGATCACTCACTCGTCCTTTCTCGAAGGTTACCTACGCCCGGACCTGTACCCACAAGGTAACCTGCTCGAAACCTCTTGGCCGAGATTTGTTTGAAGCTGTGAGGGCGCGGATGTCACCAGTCCTGGCCCTCTTTCTGCGTGCCGCTTACTGGAGGGGCAACGGGGGCTCGACCCAAGCCGGATCGCGGCTGACCTGCACCTCGGAGACCCACTTGACCCACCCGTACCCGCGATGGCTCGGGGCTACGAGCCTCAAGGGGAAGCCGTGACCGGCGGAGAGCTCCTCGTCCCCGACGTGGGTGGCCAGCAGGAGATCCCCGGCCTCCTCCAGCGAGAAGCGGCGACTATAGCCGGTGGTGGAGCGGAACAGAATGCTGCGCGCGCCGTCCTTTATCCCGGCCCGCTCCAGCAAGGCAACCACCGGCACCCCGCTCCAGCGCTGGACGGTGTACCAGCCGCCGGTGCAGTCGAGCGCAGCCTGGCGGACGGCGCCACCGAGGGCGAGGACCTCTTCGTAGGAGAGGCCGTTCTCACGCTCGACCTCGCCGTGGATCCGGAGCCGCCAGTGGCCAGAGTCTATCCGGGGGATCGGGTCGCTCAGCCAGTTGGTTACCGGATGGAGGTTGCCGGCGAAGCTCGCCTCCTCGCGCGAACCGGTGAAGCGGCGGACTCCGGTCGGCCCGAAGAGCGCGGAGAGGACCTCCTGGATTCTCCAGAACACGAAGCCGATCGCCAGCAGGCCCAGCATGCGGAGCACCGCCCGCCGGCCGATCAGGTCCTCCCGGCTCGGTCGCGGCCAGCGCAGGCCGAGATGCGCCACGAACAGCGGGATCAGGAACAGCGAGAGCGCGACGTGCAAACTCAGAACGGTCCAGCTCCCCAGCACCGGCACCGGGACCCACGGCAGCCCCACGTTGGCCCAGAGCACCCCCGTCGCGAGCGACCCGAGCAAGAGCAGCCCTCCGACCGCCGAGAGCCCGGTCCCGACGGTGACGCCGCGGCGACGGTAGGACCTCGCCGCTATGCCGGTCTTCCAGGCCAAGAGCACCACCAGGGCGAGACCGCCGGCGCGGTGAGACCAGAAGAGCCACCGTCCGTCCGGGTCGCCGGCCAGGAAGCTCCCGAGGCCCGTCGCCAGCTCGAACGCCAGCAGGAGCAGGATGGCGACGTTGACCGTCCGGGCGTTCATGGCGGCCTTGTTACTTCGCAACGAGTCTCGAAACCATACTCTCATAGCACCCGTCCACTATCGTTCTAATTCTACGCCTGCGGGCTCGACCGGGATCATGGCGATGCCGCCGGGAAGGCGCGCATCCGAGTTATCGGATAGAGTGTCCGCGGCCAGAGAGCGATAGCCGGGGAGAAAGAGGGTGAGCGTGTGCCAGAGACGCCAGGGGCCTGGGTGAGGGTGACGGCTATCCGAGGGGAAGATCCTCGATGACGCTGCGCCAGATCGGCCAGCTCGTCCTCATGTCGGCGCTGTGGGGCGCCGTGTTCATGCTCATCAAGTACGCCCTGGAAGACTTCTCGCCCGTGGAGGTCGCCTTCTTCCAGGCGGCGATCGGCAACTATCTGACGCCGATATTCGCGCTGTTCTACGGTGTGATCCTGCTCGGAGAACAGCTCACGATCGCGGCGGTCGCCGGGCTAGCCCTGATCATCATCGGCGCGGAGATCACACTCCGCGGAGACAGCGCCAGACGCGCCGGACGCAAAGCGAAAGCCCACGAGTACCGGGCGCATCCGCCGTTCCACTAGGGTCACGGCTGCCAAGACCACACCGAAGAGGTCCGTGCTCGTGGGAGATGCCTTTTCTCCCGGTCGTCGTAGGGTCTTCGTGAAGCTTCGGGGTCCGGAGGGATGCGATGAGCTCGGGTAAAGCGGACTCGCGTCCACAGGAGCGGTTCGTCCGTTACCGGCTTACGTGGGCGGTCTACGGGCTGGTGGGTTACTTCGCCTACCTTGAGACCGTCCTCGGCCCGCTCATGCCCTTCTTGCGTGCGGAACACGGCTTCAATTACACCGTTGCGAGCCTGCACTTCAGCGCGTTCGCCCTGGGCGGCGTGCTGGTTGGCTTCGTCGGCGAACGCGTGGCGGGGCGCTGGGGGCGTCGCGCGAGCCTCTGGGGCGGAGGGGCGGGCATGGCCGCGGGCGCGCTGCTCCTGGCGCTGAGCCCCTTCGCCTTCGGGACCATCTTCGGCGCGCTCGTCATGGGAACCCTCGGCGTGCAGCTGCTCGTCACCACGCAGGCCGTCCTCGCCGACCGGCACGGGGAGTGGAACGCCGTGGCCCTCACGGAGTCGAACGCCGCGGCCAGTACCTGTGCGATCCTGGCCTCCCTCGCCGTCGGCGCCTTCACGGCTCTGGGGCTCGGCTGGCGCGCGGCGCTCTTGCTGCCCGTCGCGGCCCTGGTGCTGCTGGCCGCACGCTTCTACGCCGAGCCCCTCGGAGAGGCGCAGCGCGCTGGATCGGCGCCGGACGGGGTCTCAACCACGCTCCCGGTGCGCTTCTGGGTCTACTTCGGGGTATTGTTCCTCGGCGTCGCGGCCGAATGGTGCATAGGCTACTGGGGCGCGGATTTCCTCGTGAACGGCGTGGGCCTGGAACCTTCCGGCGCGGCGACGGCGCTGAGCGTGTTCTTCGTTGCCATGCTGGCGGGACGGCTGGTGGGCAGCCGCCTGGCGCGCCGGCTGCCGGGCGCGACCCTGTTGACGGCGACCCTGTGCCTCGCCCTCGCGGGATCACCGGGCTCGGCATCGGCAGCGTCTACCCGCTCGCCATCTCGGTCGGAGTGGCAGCGGTCCCGGGCCGCGCGGACGCGGCGACGGCGAGGTTCTCGCTGGCCGGCGGTGGTGCGATACTCCTCGCCCCCCTCGTGCTCGGCGCCTTCGCCGACCGCATCGGTATCGAGGGGGCGTACGGCATCGTCGTCCCGCTCCTGCTCGCGGCGGTGGTGCTCACGCTCGTAGCAGGGCGTATGGATGCGGGCGAGGCGTGAGCGGAATCGCCTGACACGTGACGGAGTTGTTCTATTGACTCTCTTTGCGGTGAAAAGTAATCTGCGTGTGGTGACCGGGAAGGCATTGTTCTAGGGGAGGTCGCGCGTGTACCAGCTGATCCTGCGCGGGGCGCGGCTCGGGGACGAGGTCCTTGACGTCGGCATCGAGGACGGCAGGGTGGGCAGCATCGCCGCGAGGATCGACGAGCGGACCGAGCGTGAGATCGAGGCCGGGGGACGGCTCGTCTCGCCGCCCTTTATAGAGTCCCACGTGCACCTGGACACGACGCTGACCGCAGGGGAGCCCCGGTGGAACGAGTCCGGGACGCTCTTCGAGGGGATCCAGATCTGGTCCGAGCGCAAGAAGAGCCTCACGCGCGAGGACGTCGTCGCGCGGGCGACGCAGCTCCTGAGGTGGCAGGCGGCTCAGGGCGTGCTGCACGTGCGCACCCACGCCGACGTCACAGATCCTGAATTTACCGGCCTCATGGCCCTGCTCGAGGTCAAAGAGAAGGTGCGCGATTGGGTTGACGTCCAGATCGTCGCCTTCCCACAAGAAGGCATGATGTCTTTCCCGAAGGGCGTGGAGCTCATGGAGGAGGCGCTTACCCTCGGCGCGGACGTGGTCGGGGGCATACCCCACTACGAGCACACCAGGGAGATGGGAGTCCTGTCGGTAAAGGAGAGCTTCCGCCTCGCCGAGAAGCACGACCGCCCGATAGACATACACTGCGACGAGACCGACGACCCGCACTCCAGGTTCCTCGAGGTCATGGCCGCCGAGGCCATACGGAGCGGGATGGGACCGCGCGTCACCGCGAGCCACACGACCGCCTTCGGCTCCTACGACAACGCCTACGCCTTCAAGCTCATGGGGTTTCTGGTGAAGAGCGGTATCAACTTCGTGGCGAACCCCCTGATCAACATCACGTTGCAGGGACGCTACGATACCTACCCGAAACGGCGTGGGATCACCCGCGTCAAGGAGCTCTGGCAGAACGGCCTGAACGTCTCCCTTGGCTACGACGACATCATGGATCCATGGTACCCCATGGGAACCGGCGGCATGCTGCAGCCCGCCCACATGGCCGTCCACGCGTGCCACATGACGAGCCGCAAAGAGGTCACGGCCTGCTTCGACATGGTGACCGAGAACGCCGCCCGGACGTTAGGACTAAAAGACTACGGCATTGCCGAGGGGAACCCGGCGAGCTTCGTGCTTGTGGACGCCCCGGACAGGTGGGATGCGATCCGGCGCCTGGCGCCGGCGACCCTGGTCGTCAAGGACGGCGAGGTCATCGCGGAGACCCGTCCGCCGGAGACCCGGCTCATGGGCGAGACCGTCGATTTCCAGAGGGAAGGGACGGAGGAAGCGGGTTGATCAACAAACCGTCGTGGGAAAAACGGAGCGGTGGAAGGGAGGAGCCGTGAGCAGGCCACCCGAGGTTGAGGAACGGGCAGGACACGAGCGGGCGGAGCTCGAAGAGGCCGTACGCATCGAGAGGCACAACAGCATCGCGCCCGTCCCGGAGGAGTACAGGGACGCGACGCCGCTGGACCAGTTCTGGATCTGGGCCGGCGCCAACATCGCCCCGATCAACTGGGTCTTGGGGGCGCTCGGGATCGTGCTTGGACTGGGGTTCTGGGACACCGTGCTCGTCCTGGCTATCGGGAATGCCATCGGGGTGGTGATCTTCGGCGCGTTCGTGCTGATGGGCCAGCGCACAGGGGTGACCCAGATGGTCCTGACGCGCAGCGCGTTCGGGAGGAGGGGCGCGTACTTTCCGGCCTTCTTCCAGATAGTCATCGCCACCGGCTGGATCGCGATAAACACCTGGATCATCCTCGACCTCAGCGTCGCCCTGCTCGAGAAGCTCGGCATCCCCGGCACGCCGTCAACCAAGGTCGTCGTGGTGCTCGTTCTCATGGCGATACAGGTCGGGCTGGCGACGCTCGGCTTCTACGCCATCCGCACCTTCGAGAAGTGGACAGTGCCGGTCACGCTCGTCATCCTCGTCGCCATGTCCATCGTCGCGTGGACCAGCGGCAACATCCAGTGGGGCTTCGCCGGCGAGGCCGAGGGCGCCGCGCGCTGGACCGCGATGAGCCAGGTCATGACCGCCATCGGGATCGGGTGGGGGATCACCTGGCTCGCCTACGCCTCCGACTACTCCCGCTTCGTCCCGCGCACGGTGCCCAGGAGTAAACTCTTCTGGGCCGGCGCTTTAGGGCAGTTCATCCCGGTGCTGTGGCTCGGGGTCCTCGGGGCGTCCATCGCGACTACGGGGACGGGAGCCGACCCGGCCGTGATCATCGTCAACACCTTCGGCGCGCTCGCGGTGCCGGTGCTCTTCCTGGTGCTCCACGGGCCCATCGCCACCAACATCCTGAACGTCTACTCCATGTCGGTCTCGGCGCTCGCGATCGACGTCAAGTTGCGCCGGCACGTGCTGGCGCTCATCGTCGGCGTCTTCGCCACCGCCTTCACGCTCTACCTCGTCTTCGCGGGCAGCCTCGCCGAGCAGCTCGACTTCTGGCTGGCGAGCGTGGTCGCCTGGGCGAGCCCGTGGGCGGCCCGCTCTCTGAACGGCCTCGACCTCTCGTGGCTGGCCGGGATGCTCACCGCAGGGCTGCTCTACTACGCCCTCTACCGGCTCGGAATGGCGACCCCGCGAGCCGAATCCCGGGAAGAGATCGGCGAATCGCCTCGGGTTGATAGGAGTACAGAGGCGTAGACGAGCCCGTCCACGCACAGGCTCGCGCGGACCAGCGTGGGCCTACGCGGTCAAGCACAGAACAAAAAGCCGGGGCGGCGTTCGTCGAACGAGGCAGTGATTTGTTTGAGAGTGCTTGAGACGGGCCGCTTACATCGGGTCGTACTCGCGTATCCGACCTTGCTCCACGATCCAGAGCCGACCGGATAGCTCCTCCTGCGGGGCTGCCTTTAGAAACACTCGCACGCGCTCGCGGATGGTGTCCAGATCTATGGGATGCGGCACCCGCAGCACGGCGATGCCGGCGTACCGTTCCGGCGGGAACCTCAGCACGTTGGAGAAGTCCAGGTCGAGCGTGAGCAGCACCCGCCCTTCTGTCCGGCACGCTTCGATCAGCTCGTCGTCGGTCGCGCCGCCGAAGTTTTGTTCGGAGACGGTGACCACTTCGTGTCCGGCCTCTCTGAACAGCTCGATGGCCCGGTTGCCCAGGTTCTCATCGAGCTTTATCTTCAAGCCGGACGCTCGAGGGGCACGTCCACGAAGCGCTCCCGGCTCATCTCTGCTCCATAGGCTACGCAGGCGAGTACGTCCTCCCGTGTGAGTTGCGGGTACTCTTCCAGGACTTCTTCGACGGATAGCCCCGCCGCGAGCAGATCCAGCACGAGAGACACCCAGATGCGGTGTCCTCGTATGCAGGGTTTGCCGAAGCATACGCGTGGATCTATGGAAATCCTCTCCAGCAACTTGTCGCGTTCCACAACACTCCTTCGCCCTGATGTGTGAAGAGGATTCTACCCCCTTCGTCGCCGGCCCGGAATTCGAGAGATCCTGATCCATCTCTCCTTCGAAGCATTTCTGTACGCAGGCGGTACGTGTGCTGCTGCGGCGATCGTAGGGGAGGGCCAAAGGCTAGTGCAGGACCGGCTCTATCTTCTCTACCTCCTTGATCTCCTTTTTGTCGTTGATCGCCCGGTAGAGATCCAGCGCAAGCTGCCCGTTGAGCCAGAAATCTGGGCTGGTGCCGAACGCCTTTGCCAGCCGCAGGGCCGTCGAGGGGGTGACGCGCCGCTTGCCGTTTACGAGCTCGTTCACCCTGACGTAGGGCACCCTGATCCTCTCCGCAAGCTCGACCTGGGTCATGCCCAGCGGCTTCAGGAACTCCTCGAGCAACTTCTCCTCGGGAGACGTTGGAGCTCTGTCCTTCGGTATACGCACCCCCTTCACCTCCTTAATGGTAATCAACTATCTCCACCGCTTCGGCGAGATCCTGGTTCATCTTACCTTCGAGGCTCTTTCTGCGGGACGTTTTCGTCCCCCCGGCACGCCGCGATTGGCTTCCACCGGCGCCACCCCCGCGCGACCCGAGGGTCCCGACGACACGCCGCCTGGAACCCCGGGCGATGCCGCCTCAGCCGCAAACTACTTAGCCGACTTCTCGGAAGCTCGCCCTGGATTCATCGTCGATTCATCGTCACCAGCTAAGCTGATCGGGTCGTGTAGAGC
>JAIVIG010000384.1 GCA_020200675.1 Actinomycetota bacterium | reverse complement strand
AGAATGAGCTTTTCTACCTTTGAGTCGGCGGGCACTCCCGGCCCTCTAACGAAGAAGGGCACATGGACAGACTCCTCGTATGGTGTCCTTTTGCCAACCTTTATACGGTGTTCCCCCGTATGGAAGCCATTATCTGAGGTGAAGAAAATGAACGTATTATCTAGCTCCCCGGCTTCCTCTAGCTCCTGCATCAGCGAGCTTATCATTTCGTCGACCGCCAGCATGCTGTTCAGGCGCTCTTGGTGAAACCTGTCGATCTGGGAGTCCTGTTCGTTAGAGATGCGACCTATCTCTCTAACCCAGGACGGTTTGTCCGAGACATCCTCCTCATCAAAAGAAGGAGGTCGGGGGGCCTCCTCGTCAGAGAAAGCACCCTTATGGCGCTCTGCAGGAGTTGCAGGCTCATGAGGTGCTGTCGGGGCCACATACGCAAAGAAGGGTCTAGAATCGGAGGTTGCATGCTCTACGAAATCGGTTGCCTGGCTAGAGAGGACGTCGGTGAAGAAGTCTTCGGGGTCACTGGCATAGGAGACTCTCTCGCCGTTCTCGTTGATCTTATAATTGTAGGGAGCCTGCTCGTTCAGCTTGCCGTACCACTCGTCCCAACCTGGGGGGACGTGGGTCGGGTCCCCATCGGGATAGCCGTTTAGATACTTGCCGAAGTAGGCAGTTTGGTATCCAGCCTCTTGCAGACGCACGGCGATGGTGTTCTCCTCTAGCCCTTCGGAGCGAAACGTTCTAAAGCCTCCCTGTGGAGGATTATTACCTTTTACGTCATGGTTGTGGGAGTAAAGGCCAGTTAGGATGGTAGCCCGCGAAGGACAACATGTGGGGAAGCTCACGAAGGCATTTTCGAAAGAGGTGCCCTCCTCGATCAACCGAGAGCGTATCTGGGGCATCTTCTGAGCAGAGGCGAAATCCAAGTCATCGGTGAGGACCAAAAATATGTTGGGCTGATATGTCGAGGTCTCAAGGCCCGAACAACTTGCGACGAAGAGGAGCAACCCTGCCAGCCCCACTAGGGCTCCTAAGATCACCTTTTTCTTGCTCATAAGATCTGTTGCAGCCGCTCATACCTTGGAAGGTACTATTTCTGTACAAATATTAGCAAATGCTAACCTCTGTAGTGTAAAGCCTTAAACGTTTGGTGTGAATTATCTGGCGAGTATTTGAGCGAAAGGTGTCCACGCTCTAGAGTCGGCTTGCTGCCCGATTCCGAAGGGAAAGGAACCGACTCCCCATGCTCGACGTGGACACCTTCCTCACCGCACTCTACGCTATCACCGACGACTTCTACAAATCCCGCTCGCGGAAAGATCGGCCACCCGGACCCGAGGCCTCCCTCAGCCCTAGTGAGGTCGTCACTCTCGCCATCTTCGCTCGCTTTTCGCGATTCGCCAGCGAACGGGACTTCTACCGCTACGCGCACACCCAACTGCGCGGCGCTTTCCCTACCCTGCCCGATCGCTCGCAGTGCAACCGCTCCGTGCGTTCGCACGTGGGGCTCATCGAGAAAGTGGTGGCCCTGCATCTGGCGGAGGTGCTGGTGGGCATCGACGGATGATGTCCTTACGAGGCTCTCGATAGTGCGGCCATGCCCGTTCGGGACGCCAAGCATCGAGGCGCGGGATGGTTGGCCGGTTACGCCGACATCGGATGGAGCAATCGGCTGGGATGGTACGAGGGCTTCAGGCTGCTTGTGGCTGTAAGCCCCACGGGGGTCATTACGGGCTTCGGTTTCGGGGCCGCTTCCACCGCCGATCAGCCGATGGCCGAGACCTTCTTCGCCGCGCGAGAACACCCAAGCCCGCGGCTTGCGAGCGTGGGCCCGACCACTTCGGGATGCTACGTGGCCGATAAGGGTTTCGAGGGCTCCGAAAACCATCGGCGCTGGCTCGAACGATACGGAGCACTGCTTGTCCATCCGCCCAAACGCAACAGCCCCAAGCGAAGCTGGCCCAAGCGACTCAGGCGATGGGTGGCAGGCCTCCGCCAGATCGTGGAAAGCGTTTACGACAAGCTCTTGAATACCTTCGGCCTTCACGGGGAGCGGCCCCATCAACTGAGTGGTTTGCGCGCTCGTTTGGCGGCGAGGGTAGCATTGCACAACTTCTGTATCCGGTTCAACGACCAGCTTGGACGCCCCCGGTTGGCTTTCGCTGACTTGCTGGGATGGTGATCTCAACTCACACCAAGCGTTTAGGAGGCTTGCGCGTAGCGTCTTCCTTCGTCGGGGCACCTGTGGACGGCACCTCGGGAGTGTTCGGTTGCGTCATCGAGAGCCCTTTCCCTGGCTTTCCCCTGTCGATGATTCACCTCATTACTTGAGGTTCTCGAATCGTCGATACCATAGCCTGTGTCCGCACCTCATGCAAGACAAACGACACTCGTACGAGGGGCTAGCGGAGGGGCAAAGCAAGCCGAGGTCTGCGTGTACGTAACAGAAGGGTCGGAGCCCCCGAAGAAGCCAGCCTGTCCTACGACCAGGAACCCTACGTAGAGGTCGGGACCACCCCGCGCCATCACTAGCGGTTCCCGGGTCTCTAGGCTTCGCCCGAGGAGGGGATCCCGCACTCCTCGACGGTGAGGGCGTACTTCCGGTCCGGTTTGCTCGGGCTTACGTCGAGCCTGTAGCTCCCCGGCGCGTCCACAACGGACCGGCCCATGTTGGGCCTGAGGTCTATACGAACAGGGTCGCCGGACGTCGGAGAAGGGGCCACGCCGCGAGGTTCCGGGAGGTTTGCGCTATGATAGGTCTGCAGGTAGCGGGCCACCCGAGCGGCGCTCTGGATATCAGCTTGGGCGCGGATGCGGGCCAGCTTGGACCAGGAACGAAGGGGGCGTTATGTCGCGGGAACGAATCAAGCTGACCATCCATCACCTCTACGCGGATATGATGAACCTCTACGGCGACCGGGGTAACGTCATCGCCATAAAGAAGCGGTCCGAGTGGCGCGGCATACCCGTGGACGTCGTCGACGTGGGGCTCGGGGAGAGCATAAGGCCCACGTCCTCCGCGGACCTCTTCCTCTTCGGCGGGGGGCAGGACCGCGAGCAGGCGCTTCTCGCCGAGGACCTCTCGGGGACGAAGGGCGCGGACCTGCGGGCCATCGTCGACGACGGCGGCGTCGTTCTGGGCGTCTGCGGGGGCTACCAGCTCATGGGGCACCACTACGAGACGCCCGAGGGGGAGAAGCTGCCCGGCGTCGGCATCTTCGACATGCACACGAGGCCGCGCAGAGAGGACGAAGCACGCCTGATCGGCAACGTCCTCGCCCGCGTCCGGGTCCCGGAGGACGAGGAAAGCGGAGCTATTCGCGAGATCGCCGGCTTCGAGAACCACGGCGGACGCACCGAGCTGGGCGAGGCGGATCCCCTGGCGGAGATCGTCGTCGGTTACGGCAACAACGGTCGCGACGGTACCGAGGGCGCCAGGCGCCTCAACGCCTACGGCACGTACCTGCACGGCTCGCTACTCCCCAAAAACCCCTGGCTCACCGACCAGCTCCTCCTGAACGCTCTGCGCCGCGTGGACGAGAAGATAGAGCTCGAGCCGCTCGACGACGCGGCGGAGCTGTCCGCCTTCTCGTCCGTGGCTGATCGGATCTCCGGACGGGGGAGAGGTTAGCGTAAAGACAACTCTTCCGGGTATTCCCGGCGCTACGGCTCATGGACGAGACGGTCTTCGGCAGCGCACCACGAGTCCGCTGAGGAAATGCTCTTTTCTCAGGCTTTGGTGCTGTCGAGCCAGTTGCCCAGGAGCCGGACGTAGCCCTCGAAGTCATCCCGGTGTACTCCGTGGTCGGCGTCGAACGTTCCCACCGTGCCCCGACGCAGCGCGTCCGCCACGGCCGTCCGCTCGGGCTCGGGGAGGGCCGAGCCGCGCGCTTCGCTCCCCAGGACGAGCAAGGTGGGGACCTCGACCGACCCGATCAGTGCGGTAAGGTCGTAGCGCAGTCCGTTACGGACCATTGCGGCAACCGGTTCGGTGTCGCAGTCGCGCAGGCTCTCGACGTTCGCGACGGAGTCTCCTTCGGACCACGAGGGGTTCTCCTGTAGCTGCTCGCGCTTGTGGGCCTCCGGCGCTTCCCTGGCGCGGGCGACGTCCGCTTCCGCCATGCGGGAGATCTCGTCGAAGTCGATGCTCTCGGAGCCCGGCGGCTCTTCGAGCACGAGCCTCTCGATGAGACCTCTGTGCTCCCGGCAGAGCTCGAGGGCGGCGAGCGCGCCGAGAGAGTGGCCGAGCATAATGTCCACTCTCTCCCCGGTCCCGAGCAGGGCGGAGACCGTCTCGTGCAGGTCGCCTGCCAAATCCTCCAGCCCGAGGTCGTGCGTGGCGCGCGGGCTCTTGCCGTGTCCGCGCAGGTCTACCGCGACACCGCGAGCGGGCTGCCCTCCTCGCCCCAGCTTTCGAAGGCCGGCCTCATGGTTTCTCCACTGTCGGATGAATATTTGTCTTGGAAGCCGGCGGAGCTTTCAGCGCTGTTTCCGCGGTCTCATCCGGACGATCGTCCGCCGCTGGCTCGCCGCGTGGTACGTGTAGGCCAGGATCTTCTCTTCCTGCTTGGTCAGCTTATCGCCGCGGGTCCGTTTGAGGAGTATCTCGTCCACCCGCTCCTCGAGTTCTTTTCGGTCCATGAACGGTAGTTTTACCTTTAGATCCCACCAGCGCAAGTAATACCGAACCCGCGTGGATGGTTCCGACCGCCGTTTTTCGGGAGTCGGTAGGCGCTTCGCTTCCCCTGGCATTGATACAAAGAGTTGACGGATGACGGCGCGGTTTGCGAAAGGTCAGTACTTTCCAAACCGCTTTAAAGGACCCTGCTACGTCGTGCCCTGGGCCGTCTCTTCGACCAGCATGTCGACGACGTCCTCGAGCCGCCCCGCCTTCTCGTACGCCCGGCGCTGCCGGTTTGCGCCGTTGCCGTGCTCCAGGGTTTCGTGGACGAGCGCCGAGACCTCCTCCCAGTCCCCGCCCTCTTCGAGCGCCGGGCGCGCGAAAGCGAGCAGCTTCTCTATTATTTCTCGGGCGGGGGCGGCTTGTCCGGCCTCCGGGTCGAGGAGCTTCGCGTCCAGGCCGTGGCGCGAGGCGAGCCAGTGGGCGGCGCGCAGGAGCTCCGGGCGCGGCTTCGGGTACGGCTCCTCGTGTTCGGCCCGCTCGTAACAGGTGCGCACGAGGGCGCGGGTGAGGCCCGCCATCATCACGGCCTCGTCCGCCCGGCTACACACGTCCATGACCCTGACCTCGATCGTGTCGAGGTCCTTCGGCAGTCGTATGTCCCAGTAGACCTTGGTCGAGTCGGCCACGACGCCCGATGCGACGAGCGCGTCTATCAGCTCGTCGTGCTCGGCCTTCGACTCGAAGATTCCCGGCGGACCGGAGACCGGCATCCGGCCCCAGACCTGCGTGCGGTAGCTGGCGTACCCCGAATCCTCGCCGAGCCAAAAGGGGGAGTTGGCCGAGAGCGCGAGCATCGGCGCGAGCCACAGGCGCAGCCGGTTCATCACCCGGATCGCCGCTTCGCGGTCGGCGAGGCCGACGTGGACGTGGAAGCCGAAGGCCACCTGAGGCTCTTGTAACGCTCTTTGGGCGTGATCCGCTGGTCCCGCCAGTCCGAGAAAGGGTGCGTGCTCGCCGCGGCGATGCGGGCGCCCTCCTTCGCCGCCGCTACGTTCACCTCGCGCCTGAGACGCAGGACCTCGGCGCGTACCTCCGCGAGCGTGCGGCAGACGGGGCTGACGGCCTCTATCTGCGCGGTCATCAGCTCGGGGACCACCTCGTCGCCCATGGTGGAGCGCTGCGCCCGCTCTTGCACCGCGCGTCCGCCACGGGCGAGCAGCGCGCGGGTCTCGGGGTCCAAGATCTGGTACTCCTCCTCGACTCCCAGGGTGTACTCGGGCATGTCTGTCCTCTCCTCTGGTTACGCTAAGGACGAGCCGCTCGCGAACTCGTACGATCCGGGGACTTCGGTGGGGCAACGCGTGTGGCGCCGTTGCGGCGCGCTAGCCGCCGATGCGGGTGTAGGTGCCCGTGGCAAGCGCCACGATCTCGCCGTCGTCCTCGTCCTCTTGGGCGACCTCGGCCTCGACTATGACCAGCCGCTTGCCTCCCTTGCGCACCCGCGCCGTCGAGGTGAGCGTACCCGGCCTGCCCGGCTCGAGGTAGTTTATCTTGATCTCGATCGTCACCGGCCGCTCGTCCCCTTCGATGATCGTTCTCAAAGCCTCGGCCATCGAGACGTCGACCAGGGTGTAGACGACCCCGCCGTGGACGGTGCCGTTCGGATTCAAGTGGCGCTCCTCGGCCCGCACGCTGACGACCGCACGGCCCTCTTCGGTGCTCGACAACTCGGTCCCCACCAGCTCCCGAAACCCCGCGTTCTCGCCCATGCAGCGGAGCTTTACCCCCGAGAAGTGGTGCCAAACCTCAAAATGGGTACGATGAAGATGCTATGCACGCCTCGGAAGCCGGTCTCACTATCGCCGCCGTGTCAGGAGGGGCGAACGCGGGCGCCGGAGCGTGCGACGATCCGAACCGGCGTTCACAATTGGTCCCGTGAAGGGAGGGTAGATCTTGCCGGGCGCGGAGATACTTTTCGAGGATCGCGGCGACGCCGGTCGGCGGCTGGCGGAGCGGTTGGCGCCCTACGCGGACGAGCGTCCCGTGGTGTTCGCGCTCCCGCGGGGCGGGGTCCCGGTGGGGGCCGAGGTCGCGCGCTCGCTGGGCGCGCCGCTGGAGATAATCGTTTCGCGCAAGCTCGGGGCTCCCGGCCAACCAGAGTTCGGCATCGGCGCGGTAGCCCCCGGCGGCGTTCGGATACTCAACGAACGAGCCGTGCGGGCCCTGGACATCGGGGAGGATTACCTTGACCTGATCTCCGCCAGGGAGTCGGCGGAAGTCGAGCGTCGCCTCCGGCTCTTCCGCGGCGAAGGGCGTCCCTATCCCGACCTCGACGGGCGTACGGCCATCCTCGTGGACGACGGGCTCGCCACCGGTGTAACCGCTCGGGCGGCGCTCCTGGCCCTGAGGCGTCTGGCCCCCCGGCGTCTCGTCCTCGCCGTACCCGTCTGCGCGCCGCAGACAGCCAACCTCCTGCGCCCCGAGACGGACGACCTGATCTGCCTGCTAGATCCCCCCGACCTCGAGGCCATCGGCCTCTGGTACCGGGACTTTAACCAGGTCCCGGATAGAGAGGTCGTGCGACTGATCGAAGAGGCCCGGCGCCGGACGGAGCCGGACATCACAGAAGAAAACGCCGGCCCCGAGGAGCATTAGAGAGCCTGGAAGTAGTCCCGGGTGTCTAATGCTCGCCAGTGGCCGGCCTCGTAGCGTCGGTGTACTCCTCGACCGCGTAGAAGGAGGGGAAGACCGCGGGAGGAGCCGAAGTTTAGGCCGGGTGCGAGGAACTCTCGGTGTCACCCTTTGGGGGACGGGGATGGCTGCGAGCCGCCCCGTCCCCTGGTCGTTATTCGGATCTACCGAGCGAGCCTGCGGGCCAGCAATCCGCCACCGACCAGCAGGGTACCGGTGCCCAGCCCCAAGAGCGTGGCGTAACTGCCGCCGGTCCTCGGAAGCGACCTGAGCGAAGCGGCCTTGGGCTGACCAGCGCTGGAGGCACTGAGGACCTTGGGCGTGGCCGTTATTCCGGACCTCCTGCTAGGAACTAACACCCCGGCGCCGGTCCGGGCGGCTTGAGCTGCGCCGCTCCTGGGCTGGATTGCCTCGCGGAGCCTGGCGTTCGAGATCTTTGACTCGTTGGGCCTCTCACCCCTTACAATCTGCAGGATTATCTGCCGGCAGTCCACGACCAGCTGTGGGGTCAGGGTGATCTGGCTGCCGTCCTCGAGCTCGATCTCGTCGGTCTCTGAATCGAACTGGGTTATCCCCGTGGCGTTCTGGGCGTTGCCGGTGTTGGCGACTTGCAAGATACCCACGCACTGGTTGACGTTGTCGCCGGTGTTGATGACGTCGGCGTCCTGGTCCACGTCGCCGCTGTCTGCATCCTGATCCTGGCTCTGCTTCACCTCATCCTTGTTGGCGTCGTCGTCGTCGTCCTCGTCTTTCTTGCCATCTTTCAGGTCGGCTAAGATCCTTTCGGCTATCCGGTCCTCTCTAGCCTCGGCGTCGACCTCATCGTCGTCGACTATTTCATCCTTGGTAATTTCGTCGTCGGCATCTTCGTCCAAGTCCTCGACAATATTGTTGCGAGTGCTGCCGCCGGGGCCGTCGCCTACGCCGGAGTCGGTGTCTGTACTCGTGACGGGCCCGGGGCTCGTGCCCTCATCGCCGGTGTCGGTGCTCGTGGGCTCGTCACTGGGGCCGGTGTTCGTGTTATCGCTTATGTCGTTGCCGGGGCCGGGCGCCGGCTCCTCGACCTTCAGAGGGACATTCGGAAGAGACGCCTCCGGGGGAATAGCCTCCGGGGGAGGAGCCTCGGGACCATCACCAGGAGCCCCGCCTGGGGGCGGATCCAGGTTGGTAGATTCGTTCTGCGCGATAGCGGGGGCTG
>JAIVIG010000127.1 GCA_020200675.1 Actinomycetota bacterium | reverse complement strand
GTCACGGGCGTGACCGGCGCGCGCCGCTCGGACTACGAGGTCGCCCTCAGGCTCATAGAGTCCGGCCGCATGGACGTTTCGGATATGGTTACCCACCGCTTCCCTCTCGAAGACGCCGCCGAAGCGATAGAGACCTCGGCCGGCGGCGAAGGCATAAAGGTGGCGGTGATGCCCCAGGGAATAGGAGGATAGGTGATGAGCGATCTATTGTTAGGTGTGGACTTGGGCACCTCCGGCACCTCGGGCGTACTCGCCCGGCCCGACGGCGAGGTGCTCGCCACGGCGGAGAAAGATCACGAGGTGTCCATGCCCAAACCCGGCTGGGTCGAGCACGACGCCGAGGAGGACTGGTGGGGCGGCTTCGTGGCCGTCTGCTCCGAGCTGCTTGAGCAGGCCGACGGGCAGGTGGCCGCGGTGTGCGTGAGCGGCATCGCCCCCACCCTGCTCCCGGCCGGCGAGGATGGCCGGCCCTTGAGGCCCGCTATCCTCTACGGGGTGGACACGCGGGCCTCGAAGGAGGTCGAAGAGCTCACCGAGAAGTACGGCAACGGGAAGATCATCGAGGTCTGCGGCAATCCCCTGACCGCCCAATCCGTCGGGCCGAAGATGGTCTGGCTCGCGCGCAACGAGCCCGAGGTCTGGGAGGAGACCCGCTACTTCCTGATGTCCAACACCTTCGTGGTGCACCGGCTGACCGGCGCTTACGTCCTGGATCACCCGTCGGCCAGTATGTGCGAGCCCATCTACAACGTCGAGGAGCACGACTGGATAAAGGCCTGGGCCGAGGAGGTCGCCCCAGGCCTCGAGTTGCCGGAGTTGCTCTGGCCCTCGGATGTGGCCGGGGAGATCCGGCACCACCATGACGACCCTCGAGATCACCGAGGAGGTGCTCCCCGCCCCGAACATGTTCAGCACCGCCGGGCCCTTCGAGGGGACCGACGTCCTCGTCGGCGCCATGTCCACCTCTGGGGCTTTGACCGAGTGGGTAAAGGGTTTCACCGGAGACGCCTCCTTCGAAGAGCTCACCGAGGAGGCCCAAGAGGTC
The DNA here is from genome assembly GCA_020200675.1 of Actinomycetota bacterium. Taxonomy (GTDB): domain Bacteria; phylum Actinomycetota; class Rubrobacteria; order Rubrobacterales; family Rubrobacteraceae; genus Rubrobacter_F. The sequence continues at coordinate 7,163 of JAIVIG010000127.1, read as the reverse complement.
GCCCCCGGTTCCGACGGCCTCGTCGTCCTACCGTACTTCGCCGGGGAGAGGACGCCCATAAGCGACCCGGACGCACGCGGTGTGATATGCGGCCTCACCTTGAGCCACGGCCGCGGACACCTCTACCGGGCCATGCTGGAGGCTACCGCTTTCGGGGCGCGGCACCTCTTGGAAGCCTTGCGCGAGGCCGGCGGCAAGGCCGAGCGCTTCGTCGCCGTCGGCGGCGGGACGAAAGGCGGGCTGTGGACCCAAATCGTCTCCGACGCCATCGGCGTCTCTCAGGAACTCCCCGAGCAGACCATAGGCGCGGCCTACGGCGATGCGCTCCTGGCCGGCATAGCCTGCGGCCTCGTCGAGACCGGCACCGACTGGAGCACCATATCCGAGGTCGTCGAGCCCAACCCGGAGAACCGCGAGGTCTACGATGAGCTCTACGCTGTCTACAAGGACCTCTACCCGGCCACCCGTCCCATGGCCCACACCCTGGCCGATATGCAAACGGGACGAGACACCCGAGGAAAGACGCCCGCATGAACACAGCCAGCAACCTCTCCCGCGCCGACCCCACCGACCTCGGCTCTCTGCGCGAAGCCCTGGCGGCCTCGGACCCGGACGGGAAGCTAAACCCCATCGGCATTAGCCGGATCGAGATAGGACCCGAAGCTCTAGACGTCCTGACCGAAACGGTCTCCGAACTTTCCCGGGGCGGACGGGTAGTGCTCGTGGCCGACGCCACACCCGTGTACCGCGGCGGGGAGGACCTCAAAGAACGGGTCGCCCGTACTCTTGGTGAGAGCTTCGAGCTGGAGCGCGCGGTGATAGGCGCCGGCAGGGATGAGCTGCACGCCGACGAGGAGGCCGTGGCCGAGGTCGAGGAGGCAATCGCCGGGGCGGGCTGCGTGGTCTCGGTCGGCTCAGGCACCATCACCGACCTGTGCAAGATGGCTTCCAAGAACAGGGGCTCCCTGCCGTTCGTCGCGGTGCAGTCCGCCGGGTCGGTAAACGGCTTCTCCGACGACTTCTCCGTGCTCTTGAAGGGCGGCGCGAAGCGCACCGCGCCCTCGCGGTATCCGGACGCCCTACTCGTAGACCTGGGCGTGCTGGCCAGCGCACCCCACGAGATGAACGCGGCCGGTTTCGGCGATACTCTGGCTACGTTCACGGCTCCGGCCGACTGGTACCTGGCCTACCTGATGCCTCGTAAGCCACCTCCTGGATATGTCTGCCGTGCAGCTCGAACGCCCCTTCGCCTTTCACGGAGCCCAGGTCGGCGTCGCCACGATCCCCGTCGCCGCCGCGTGGGAGGCGCTGTTCTCGAGGCTCGACCCGGCGAAGATAGATCCGGACGACTGCTTCCCGGAGCCCGAGGAGGTGGAGCCCGTGGTGCGCGAAGCCTTCGCGGAGATAGACCCCTCGGGGCAGGTCGGCGAGGAATGCTGGAGCGACTACAGCAAGAAGATCGAACGCTGGAAAGGCTGCCGGCCGCAGTTCGAGGGCTTTCTGGAGAACTGGCCCCGATACAAGGACGAGCTAAGGGAGATGGTCGTCCCGCCTGAGAGGCTCGGCAACGCGCTGAAGGAGAGCGGTGCTCCGACGCGCTTCGGCGAGCTGAACCCGCCGATCCCGGAAGAGACAGCCTTCTGGGCGCTGAGGAACTGTCACCTGATGCGCAACCGCTTCACCCTCGCGGACTTGTTCTTCTTCATCGGCTGGTGGGACGACGGGTTCGTCGCGAGGCTCTTCGACCGCGCCCGCTCAGCGGGCGGAGGACTGTAAAGCTCCGGAGATGTTCCCCGGCGTCGCCGCCCTCAGACATCCTTTTCAGCGGGTCTAACCGCCCATCGGTAAAGCCGGGAGGCGACGTAGACACCAACCACGGTCGCGTAAACGGCGAGCTGGTGGTCCCTCAGAAACTCCAGGAGCTCCCAGCCCACGGGACCTAGAGCGGAACGCAGGTAGACCTCGATCAACGTTCCGCCTCCGACCTTTCGGTGGTCCCTGTTCCATCGTCGCTCCTCCTGTTGGTCTCCTCTATGAGGCTACTGAAGTACTCTCTGTGCCCTTTGGCAGCCTCTTCTTTGGCGGGCTCCTCCTCGGCAGGCTCTTCCTCGGCCTCCGCGCCTTCCCACTCGGTCCTGACGGTTTCGTCGGGCCTCACCACGCCGAAGCGCGCGAAGAAGGCCACATAGCAGGCGAGCACACCCACGACGACCAGGATGCACGCCACCAGGAGCGGCACGCCGAGGTTGGCGATGGTGCTACCGAGGAATGGCAGGGCCAACAACCAGGGCACGACGTGGCCACCGCCGTCGAGTGAGGACACTTCCAGGGCGCCCGCCGGGATGGCGAAATCGGCGTTACCTGCGATGTCGGTCGTCGCCGGGGCGAGGAAGGTGCCTATGATGAGGAACGCGCACATGAAGATCGCGCCGGTGATAACGCCCCGGACGATGTTCCCTCGGGACCAGGCCACGGCCCAGATGGAGAAGAACGGTAGGGTCGCCAGGTCCGTGAACGGCAGCATCCGGTTCATCCCGACGAAAGAGAGGAGTATGGCGAGCACGAGGACGACCGGCACGAGCAGCAGCGCCGTGGCGATCACCGCCGGCTGCCCGACAGCTAAAGCGGCGTCGAGCCCGATGTAGAGGTCTCGGTTCGGGAACCGCTGGTTGAGCCAGGTGCGGGCTCCCCTGGAAACCGGGTTCAGGCCCTCCATGAGTCTCCGTGTGCGGCAGCGAGACGTCCGGCAGCTCGAAGTAGTCCTGCACCACCGGCGCCGTCGCGTCCGCGAGCTTCAGAATCACCGTCAACGTCAACAGGGCGATGAAGATGGAGATCAGGAGACTCCCCGTGATGACGTACACGAACGCCGCGCCGAAGATGAAGTGCCAGTAGTTCCACAGGTCTATGTCCAGGGTCTTCGTGTACCCGATGGCGATCAGGGCGACGTTGAGCGCGATGCCCAGGGCGAAGACCCAGGGCACGACCGCCGTGGTCGCGAACGAGATCGTGGCCGCGCTCGGCCACCCCACGTCGAGCACGTCCAGGTTTACCCCGAGGTTGTTGACCATAGCCTCCGTAGCCGGGCTCAAGGTGTCGACCAGAAGCCCTATGACCAGGTTTATCGCGATGAAGCCTATGCCAATGGTCAACGCCGCCCGGACGGCACGGCCCACGGGTATCCGAAAGAACATCGCCATGACAAAGATGATGATCGGCATCATCAGGCTGGGACCCAGATCTACGATGTACTGAATTACGCTCATGCTATTCCCCTGTTCGGAGAGACTCCCCGGCTCGCTTTCCTCCTACTTGACGGTCTCGGCTATGTCCTCCACGACCTCGTCCTCCCCCACCCCCGTCAGGAAGGCACGACCCGAGAACACCGGCACCCCGTAATCGCCATCGACCTCGGCGGTCGCCACGATGGCGTGCGGCTCGAAAGAGTCCACGTAAGAGTCCATCTCGGAGATCTTGCACTGGGACATCTCCACCTCGATGCCCCGATCTTCCAACCCCTCTCGCAAGCTCTCCGCAACCGCCGTAGACGTGGCCATCCCCGTCCCGCAGGCCACGAGAATGCGCTTCTTCTTGGCCATTACCTCCTCCTTCCGTGAACTGCCTCCACCTGGCAGTAGCTTACGTTCCCCTAAATCACATTTGTATCGTGATGAGCCGCACATTAGCAGGACGGTTTGCCGGGTGCAAGTATCTTGCTCCCGAACAGAGAACGCTATCGGGGCTCATGGCTCGCCCCTCGCTTATTCGTCCTTCTTCAGTATCCGCAGGGCTTCGTCTGCTGTCTCGGCCGCCCGGAGGGCCTCCAGGTTCTCTGAGTTTTGGATAAAGCTGACCAGGTCCCGGATGGTGTCTACGTGGGAGTCCTTGTCCGGCGACGCGAACCCGAACAAGAGGTCTACGGGGTCGTTCTCTTCGGAACCGAACTCCACCGGATTCTGGAGCACCGCCAGGCTGATGCCTACCTTCAACACCCCGTCTTCGGGGCGTGCGTGCGGGATCGCGACCCCCGGGGCCACGGCCACGTACGGCCCGAGCTCCTCTACCGTCCGTACCATGGCCGGCCCGTAGCGTTCCTCGACGACCTCCGCCGCCACCAGCAGCTCCCCGGAGAGCTCTACCGCTGCTCGCCAGCTATCGGCCTCGGCCTTCACGGCCACGGATCTGCGATCTACGACGTCTCTCAACATCCTTTCCCCCAAAGCTCTCGCTGCTACTGCGCCGGCACGTCAGTCCATCAGAAGACCGCCGTTTACTTCGATCACCTCGCCGAGGATGTAGTTTGCTTGCGCGGAGGCCAGGAACAGCACCGCCCCGGCGACCTCTTCCGGCGTCCCTTCCCTTTCTAGCGGGATCTGGCCCGCAGCCTCTTGACGGTCTTCGTCGGGGGTAAACTCGTCGTGGAACGGGGTGTCTATCCGTCCCGGGGCGACCGCGTTGACGCGGATCCCGTCCGAGATGAGCTGCTTGGCCATCGCCCGGGTCAGGGTGCTGACGCCGCCCTTGGCCGTCGCGTAAGCGAACGAGCTGGCGCTGCCCCCGTTCCTGGCGGCGATGGAGGTTATGTTCACGATCCTACCCCCGCCCTGCCGCTTCATCATCGGCAAAACGGCCTGGGAACACAAAAAGACGCTCTTGAGGTTGACGTCCATGACGCGGTCCCACACGTCTTCGGTGATCTCCTCGAGCGTCGCCCTCTCGATCATCGAACCCGCGTTGTTTACCAGAATGTCCAGCCGCCCGTAGTGGTCCTGGATCTCCCCTACCATCCTCCCCACGTCGCCGGAGTCGGAGACATCCCCCTGCACCAACAACACGTCCCGGCCGTAAGACTTGACCTGCTCCGCGACCTCCCTGGCCTCGTCCTCGCTGCCGCTGTAGTGCACCACCACGTCGCAGCCCTGCCCCGCCAGCCCCAGGCATACCGCACGCCCGATCCCCTTACTACTCCCGGTAACCCAAACGACTTCGCCGGAAAACACCAACCCGCTCACCCCTTAGCCCAACGCCTCGTAACCCTGGACTTAATGATAGTTTTATCTTTTGTTCTTGGCAAGAACAAAAGATACGGTTCAAGGACCGCAAAGAAAGGTGGGGAGGGCTACGAAGTGGGCGGACCCTTTCCCGCAAGCTCTATCTACCCCAAGCGCTTCAGTGACTTTTGTTCTTGACCTGGACAAAAGTCACGTGTATTCTGTTACGAGTCGTTTTCGACGGGGGAAGGAGAAGACGGATGGGACTTGGGGTATCTCTGATACTGCTCTTGGCGTTTCTGTGGCTGTTGCAAATGGTGGGGACTTTTTTCCAGATGCGGCATTATCGGGAGATATTAGGCGGTGTCTCGCGTGAGGGGGGCCGAGGTTACGTTGGCGTAGGGAATGCAAAGGCCCGGTTTGGGAAGGGTGTGATCTTGATCCTGGTCTCGGGCGAGGACGACGTGGTCAGGAAGGCTTTGCGGATGCGTGGGGCGACGGTCTTCGCCAGGTTCCAGGAGGCGCCGGATCTGGTCGGCCTATCGCTGGAGGAGCTGCGGAGCGAGGAGCGCGAGGGGCCGTACGAGAAGGCCACCATGCAGGCGACCCGGCGCGCCATAGAGCAGATAGACCGCATAAAAGCCGAGCGGGAGGTAGAAGCTGGGGTAGGTTAGAACGGGGAACGGGGAAGCAAAGCTCAGGGGAATCGGAGGAGAGTCTATGCAAGAAGTATACTTCGCGCTGCTCCAGGAGGGGCAGACCGCCGAGACCGGGGGGTTCTTTGGCGCTTTGGGCAGGGCCGCCGAGGGGTTCATCGGGTTGTTTCAAGCTGGCGCCGACACGTTCGTCGGCTTCGTCACGAATATCATACCCCTTCTGATCGTGCTGTTGACCGCGTTCTACACGCTGATCAACCTGATCGGGGAAGACCGGGTGCAGCGGGTGGCTCGTTTCGCCGCGGGCACCATCTTTACGCGCTACACGCTGTTGCCGCTCCTGGCGGTCTTCTTCCTCACGAACCCGATGTGCTACACCTTCGGGACGTTCCTGGACGAGAAGTACAAGCCGGCGTTCTACGACTCGGCGGTCTCCTTCGTGCATCCGCCCCTGGGGCTCTTCCCGCACGTCAACGCGGCGGAGCTCTTCGTCTGGCTCGGCGTCGCCACCGGGATCCAGGCGCTCGGCCTCCCGCTCGGGGACTTGGCCGTCAGGTACTTGCTCGCGGGCCTGGTCGTGATCTTCATCCGGGGGCTCATTACGCAGTACATAACCTTCTTCCTGGCCCGGCGTCAGGGCGTCGAGCTGTAGGGGGCTGACATGGCTGACAAAGAGTTCAAGGCGGTCAAGGTCGAGCGCGGTCCCCAGGGTTGGGGAGGACCACTCGTCATCCAGCCCACCGCCGAGAAGGACAAGATTGTCGCGGTCACCGGCGGGGGTATCCCGGAGGTGGCGAAAAAGATCGCGGAGCTGACCGGCGCGGAGGCGGTGGACGGCTTCCGGGCGCCGCCGCCCGAGAGCGAGATGGCAGCCGTGGTCGTGGACTGCGGCGGGACCGCACGCGCGGGAGTTTATCCTCGCAAGCGCATCCCCACGGTCAACCTCACCCCCGTGGGCCAATCCGGACCGCTGGCGCAGTTCATCACCGAAGATATCTACGTCTCCGGCGTGCAAGAGAACAACATAAGCCCGGCCGACGAAGAAGGAGCGGCGACGGAAGCCGCCGGAGACAGCGAGGAGCAAGAAGGCGGGCCGGCAAGCCCGTTCGCCGCGGACGGAGCGGGTGCCACGGCGGGCGCCGAAGCGGCGCAGACCGAGACGGGCGGGGGCTTCACGGGATTCATCGCCCGGTTCGGGCGGGGCATCGGTGGTGTGGTCGGGATCCTATTCCAGAGCGGGCGCCAGGCCATAGACCAGGTGATAAGGAACGTTTTGCCGTTCATGGCCTTCGTTACCTTGCTCATCGGTCTCATCAACGCCTCGGGGTTAGGGAACCTGATCGCCTCCACCCTCTCCCCGCTGGCGAACAACGTGGCGGGTCTCCTCGTCCTCTCCGTGATCGTGGGGCTGCCGTTCCTCTCGCCGGTCTTGGGGCCTGGGGCCGTGATAGCACAGGTCACGGGAGTTTTGATCGGAGACCAGATCGCGCGCGGCAGCATAGACCCGCAGTTCGCC
>JAIVIG010000126.1 GCA_020200675.1 Actinomycetota bacterium | reverse complement strand
CTCCCGAGGTAGAAAGCCGGTGGGGAGACGAGTACCTGAACGACGATTGGCCGTTCGACGATCCCTCGGCCACCCCACTCGTCGTGCTCGTCGAGGGCAGGGTGGCGGGCATGATCCAGTACTCGGAGGAGAACACTCCAAAATACCGGCACGCGGCGATCGACATCTTCCTCGACCCAGCGATGCACAGCCGCGGCCACGGACGCGACGCTGTCCGCACGCTCGCCCGCCACCTGGTGCGCGATCGCGGCCACCACCGGCTGGTTATCGACCCGGCCGCGGATAACGAGCCGGCCATCCGATCCTACTCCGCCGTGGGCTTCCGGCCGGTCGGCGTGATGCGCCGCTACGAGCGCGACGCCGACGGCAGCGGGTGGCACGACGGGCTGCTCATGGACCTGCTCGCCGAGGAGCTCACATAATGGGTCGTAGTACTAAGCCTGTCGGTGCAACGCGAGGAATGCCCGTACAAGTACGTCATCGTCGAGGGCACCGTCGTCAGGACTGACCGCGGAGCAAATGCTCGCCATCGCTCGCCGGTATCTGCCCGAGGAAGCAGCCCAGGGGTTCGTCGAAGCGGAACTCGAACACCCCGGGACCGAGCTCGTGCTGTTCACGATCCAGCCGGACCGCTGGCTGACCGCCGACTTCGCGGAAGAGGACAAGAGATAATGAGGAACGGCTTTGGCAACGGTGACAAAGGAGAGGGATGACACAAACTGTCGAGCTATACGCTGACGACGGAGGAACCGGCGGTTTGTTGCCGGTGGTCTTCTTGCACTCGTCCGCGGGCAACGTCTCGCAGTGGTCCGCTCAACTCGAACACCTGCGGCCAAAGCGGCGCGCCGTGGCCCTGGACTAGCGCGGCCACGGTAGCTCCGGAACGCCCGCTGATGGGGACTACTCCTTCCCCGCGATGGCGGCGGACGTGGGCTGTAGACCGGCTCAGCATCGAGAGGTCCGTGCTCGTCGGACACAGCACGGGCGGTCTGGTAGCCCTCCAATAGGCCGGCGACCACCCCGAGCGGGTGGCCGGGCTCTTGCTCGCCGATCCGGCAGGCGACGCGAGAAAGGTGCCAGCCGAGCAGATGGAGCCGTTGCTGGCGAGCCTGGCCTCGGACGCCTACGCGCAGACGATGGAGCAGTACTTCGGCTCCTCCTTACCGGTTCCGACACCGCGGTGCGAGAGCGCGTAATGGCCGACCTCAGGGCCGCCCCGAAGGAGACCGTCGTCGGGTCTTTCCGGGCGCACAGTGAGTACGATCCCCTCCCGGCGCTACAACGATACGGTGGCCCCAAGCTCTCGGTCATAACGCCGGTAAACGACGCGCCGTTCGGACTACACAACCTCGGCGCCGACCCGTCCCACACCACCTTCACGGGAACCGGCCACTGGTTGCAGATGGACAAACCCGAGGAATTCAACCGAATCCTGGACGAGTTCCTCGCGCGAATAGAGGCTTCAGGAACGCCGCGATCACGGGAGTCAAGACGGTGATTGCGGAGAACCTGCAAGACCACGACGTGCCTTTGGAACCCATCCCGGAGCTGGGCGCTGGGCTGAGGGGAAGATTTCGGAGAAGTACCGAGAACCGCGAGAGGTCGAGAGCGGCAACGAGGTAGAGCGTACGGTCTACTGGACCTTCCGCACGCTGGAGGCCGGCCGCTGGTCGATGGTATCGGCCCCGACGGGTCGGACGCGCCGTCCGCGTGCAGTTTACCGCGCCGTTCAAAAAGCGCCTGGGCTGAATCGTGTCGTGGACCGAAACAAGGGTACCGTCGATGCCACCGGAATCACGCGGATATGCCATAAGGTCAAGCAAGAATGCATACGAAAACACACATGCGAGAAGAGCCCGCGGTGACGGAGGAAATTCTTGCCATACACGGAGGTGACCAGAGATCTGTCCACTCTGTCGCGGAGATCCTCCTCGGTCAGCGGTACTCGCACGCCGGCGCCGCGGCGAGTGTTTGCCCGGTATCCTACAGGCTTCCGAGCACGAAAAAGGGACAGGGTAGTGCAGGCTCTCCCCTGCCCCGGACTCGGGTCCTGGAGCGCAAAGGCCCCAGGACCCAGAAAATCCCGCTAAGTGCTACCTGCGCCGCAGGACGGCGAACGCCAGAACGCCCGAGCCCAGGAGCAGGGCGGCGGCGGGCAGCAGCACCGAGGTGCTGCCGATGGCCGGACCACCGCTCTTGGGGAGCGGCTGGGTGGTCTCCATCATCATCGTCTCTTCCATCATTATCGTCTGCTCCTGCGCCATGGCAGCCGGCACGAGGATCAGCATAGCCACCAAAGCGGCCGTAGCCAAGTAAACTACCCTCTTCACAGAGTTTCCCTCCTTCTACCTACACGGTCTTCCTACACGGTCTTCCTACACGGCCTGCACCGCTTCCCGTAGGGGAAGATACCTGTAGTTTACACACTTGAAACGCTGAAGTCTCTATTTGTTTAACTTTTTTTAACAAAGATTTCTCGCAGACACACCTTCGAAAAGCCGACCCACGAGATGTTGGGGTGAGGAGGAGGCGGGGGCGGTAGGATTCGAACCTACGGGCGTTTTACCGCCTCTGGTTTTCAAGACCAGCGCATTAGTCCGCTCTGCCACGCCCCCAGGAGAGCGTACGAAACGCTTTACGCTCCGACATCCGCCCTTCCTCATATGCACCACGCAGTGTATCTCAGCCGGCCAGCCGGTACGAGCGAAAGCCGCGCGTGCTGACCACAAACCCAAGAGAAACCTCTATGAACGGCGGTGGCGAAGCCGGAGGGCGCTCTTAGCCTTAGCGGAAGCCACTGTCTTTCATGATGCTCGCGTAGAGGGCCCGAGTTCCCGGCGAGGGCGGCATGTCGTAGTCACCTCTGAGCGCCTGCTCGCACAACCCGTACTGGCGCAGTGCCCTGCTCCGCTGGCCGAGGCGGACGAAGCACTCCATCAGCAAGCGGTGTGCGTCCTCGTCGCTGCGGTCCTTCTCCAGCACCCGGTAGCAGGTTCGTACGCCTTCCCGGAGACGCCCGCCCTCCATGTAGTGGACAGCCAGCCTGCGCGACAAGTCCACGTATACCTCGCAAAGACGTTCGCGTTCGATCACGGTCCACTCTTCGTACAGGTCCTCGATCAGATAGTCGCCCCGGTACAGATCCGCGGCCTTTTCGTACTCAACGACCGCCTCCGCCACCCGACCGGCCTCCTCGAGCTGAAGCCCCTCCTCGTAGCGGGAATCGAACTCGTCGGTGTCCACGCTCAGTAGAACGCGCGGCGAGAGCCGGTAGCCGCCCCCTTCGAACAGGACGGTCTCCGAGGCGGGTAAGGAAGACAGGCAGCCGCCCAATAGCTTGCGCAGAGCGTATACAGTGGAGTTCAACGACCAGCGGGCCCGCTTCGGGTCGGACTCGGGCCATAGCCAGCCCATGAGATAGTCCTGGGACACGGGCCGTCCGCCGCGGTGGGCGAGCAGGTACTTGAGGATGGCCAGAGCTCTGGCGTTGCGGCCCAGGCTCATTGCCTCCCCGTCACACAAGAGCTCGAAGCAATCGAAGAAGTGGATACGCAGACGAGGCCGGACATCAGCTTGTACCGTCACTTCGGTCGACGGCGAATCTCCATGCGCCGTTGTTCCTGTAGCCTCGCCGGACGCGGCAGCGAACGATGCGTCGTGCGTATCGAGAAGCCGATCCTCCGCGCAGGCCGCGAGCGCGCCCCTGGCGAAGCTCACCTCCTCGTGGCTCAGCCTGGACAGATCCCGGCCCAGCATCCCGCAAGCATCTCGTAATCTCTTCTCGACCGCTCGCTCGCGACTCAACGCAGCGCACAGCTGCGCGGCTACCTCTGCCGCTTCGATGGACAAACGCTCAACCGGGGTTTCGGCCGAGCGCAACATTCCGCGGAAACATTCGGCAGCCCGCTCGTACTCGCGCCGGTCGACGAGATCCTGGCCCAACTTCCAGGCCGCGGTACCGGGAGGAAGGTGGTCGCCCTCCTGCCGTGCCTCAGCCAGAACGTTACCCCGCGAACCCTCCATAGTAGCCAGGCGATGATCGTGCAGGGCGGTCATACCCCTCGGGGAAGTACCGTTAGACGCATCACGGCCTCCCGAAGAACCGCCCTCTCCGCCAGACCGTTCAGCTGCGCAATCCCGCTCGACGCTAGAATCCATGTCGTTCACCCCTACCCTCACCCTGTCGACCCGCGGTTGCTCCCGCCAACCGGCACGAAGACGCATCCTCCCGCCTCTTCGAGTAACCGCGTCCCTTTTGTGATTCGTCCACTTCTCGTCACCCTGCTTCAACCATAGCGCCTCGAACCCGAGGTGTTAAGACCCTGGAGTCGCTCAGATGCAAAAAGCTACGAATTGTGTACGCGGGATGTCCCAAAGGTCGTAGATACACTACGACCTTTAGGCGATGCCACCAACCCATCAGTTGTAAGAACATGTATCTATAGATATTAGTAGAGGGGTCAAGTCCCGAAGTTTCTGTAATTTCCTCCAAGCCTCGTTCCTCTCTCCTCTACCGCTCCATGAGCACTACCGCTC
>JAIVIG010000125.1 GCA_020200675.1 Actinomycetota bacterium | reverse complement strand
TCACAGACCTATACAGTTAAAACACAAGTTAAGGTCTAAGCTTCAGCCCACGCTAACGAGTTCTCTTACCGGGCCGGGGCATAGTGCCCCGGATTTTCTATGTCCCGACTCGTATTGCGGCGCTATGCGTGATACCGCCGGCGAAGAGGAACGAGGTCTGTCGCAGGGATGCCTCAAGGTCTCGATCGTCCCTGGAGGACGACTCACGCCGGTCCTTCACCACCAACCTTCTTTATGGTCCAATCCGTATAGCCTCGCTCTGCGTCACTCTTCCGAGCAAAGAGGCCGTTTGGCTCAGGGAGGCTTCCATGTCGAAGGGGCTAAAGCTTGAGATACCATCTACGGGGACTATGACGTTGAACCAACGCATGGCGGCGCTCGACGCGGTGTAGTGGACGCAAATGTTGGCGACCGTGCCGCAGATGATAAGGGTATCCACGCCCCACATACGCAGGAGGTGCTCTAGCTGCGTGCCGTAGAAGGCATCGTACCGGGGCTTCCGGATGGTTACCTCGTTTTCGAGCGGACGGAGATCGTCCACTATCTGCCAGCCCCAACTGCCCTCGCGGCAGTGCTCTCCCCAGATCTCCCACTCCAGGTCGCCTTCGTTGTGCGTGTCCTGGATGAAGACCACCTTCATCCCGGACTCCCGGGCGAGCGCAAGCAGGTTCTGTATCTTCGGGATCGTGGCCTCGGCGTCCGGGACGACGAGCGTGCCTCCCTCCTTCACGAAATCGTTCTGCATGTCCCCGACGATGAGCGCCGTGCGGACCGGATCTACACGGACTTCCTCGTGGACCTCGTACTCCGGAACTTCGACGCTTCTCATTGCGCGGTATGCCTCCTTTCTTTTGCTTACTTCATTTTCTCACAATAGCCGGAATCACCTCGACGACGACGAGCGCCGAGAGGATCAGGGTGGCCCCGAAGATCTGGACGGGCACGAGCCTGTCCCCGGCGAGCCAGTGCCCGAAAAGGGCGGCGAAGACGGGCTCCGTGGTCAGGATCACCGCCGTGCGAGCCGCGGAGATCCGCTGCTGGACGAAGGTCTGCGCCCAGAATGCCCCGGCCGACGCCACCAGGCCCGTCGCGACGAGGGGGATCCAGACCTCCCGCGGCGGGAAGGCCACGGGCTCGAAGAGAGCCCAGAGAAGCCCAAAAGCGAGCGCCATCGAGAGCATCTGGACAAAAGCGAGCCCGGAGGCGTCGTGCGCGCGGGCGTAGCGGGAGAGGAGCGCTATGTGCAGACCCAAAGCTCCGGCGCACAGCAGGGTCAGTAGATCGCCCCGGTTCGCTTCGTCCGGTCCGCCCCCGGCAAGGAGGGCCATCCCGAGGAGGCTCAGCAAGACGGCGACGAGTACCGGCCGCGAGGGCCGCGTCCCGAAGAAGAGACGGTCCGCCAGGGGGGCGAAGACCACGAAGAGCCCGGTGATGAGGCCAGAGTTGGTCGGTGTCGTGAAGAGCAGGCCCGTAGTCTGCAAGAGGTAGCCCAGGGCCAGGACGAGCCCTATGCCCGCGCCGGCCACGAGGGTTTGGCGCGATACTTTGCGCGCGGCGTAGGGGGCCAGGGCCGCGGCGGCGAGCGCGAAACGCATGCTCAGGAAGCCCAGCACGCCGTAGAGGGCGATGGCGTCCCGGACCGCGACAAACGTCCAGCCCCATACCATCGTCACCCCGACCAGAAGGAGCGAGTACAGGATCCTCACGTGAGCTTCATTTTAGGGGAAGTGTTAGTGTACGTACGTACGTGCGTGAGCGGAGAGGATCCGAATAAAAAGTAGAGGGAGTTAGAGACCATGCCGGAGTACCGTACCAGCGGTGGCCTGATGGCCTACGGCGAGCGTGGGGAGGGACCGGAGGACCCGGTGGTCCTGCTACACGCCTTTCCGCTCAACCGCAAGATGTGGACGCCGCAGGTGGAGGCGCTCTCCGAAACGCGGCGCGTAATAGTACCGGACTACCCGGGCTTTGGCACCTCGCCCCGTCCGCCCGCCCAACCCGACGTGCGCTACTACGCCGAGCAGGTCGGGGAGCTCCTCGACTGGCTCAAGCTCGACCGCCTCGTCCTCGGCGGCCTCTCTATGGGCGGCTACGTGGTCTTCGCCTGCCTCAGGCTCTTCCCCGAGAGGATCTCCGCCCTCCTCCTCGCCAACACCCGCCCCGACCCAGACCCCGAAGAGACCAGGGAGGCGCGCCGCGAGACGGCCCGCCGGGTCGCCGAAGAAGGCGTCGAGGTCCTCCCGAAGCTCCAGATGGAACGCCTCCTCGCGCCCGACACCCTGAAGAACAAAAAAGACGTCGTGGAGTCCGTGCGCGCCATGATCCTCGAGAGCTGCCCCGATGGCGTCGTCGGGGCTCTGGGCGCCATGCGCGACCGCCCCGACTCCACCGACCTGCTCGGGAAGATAGACGTACCCACGCTCGTCGCCGGCGGCGAAGAAGACGCCCTCTCTACCCCGGAGGTCATGGGCGAGATGGCCCGCAAGATCCCAAACTCTCGCCACCACACCTTCTCCGGCGCCGGCCACCTCTCGAACCTCGAAGCTCCCGAAAAGTTCAACGCCGCTTTGCTGGATTTCCTGAAGGAGATCTAGCGCTGTCAGCCGTTAGCTTTCAGCGGTCAGCAAGGGGTCCGAAGCAGTCTCGTCCCTCTATCAAGCATCGTCCTCGACTTCAAAGACGAGGTGACCATTAGGAGAGACGTGATCTATACTGAGCAAGCTGAAAGCTGTTTCCTGAAAGCTGACCGCTATAACGGTAAACTCCCGTTTCGTGGTTAGAATAATGCACACTTCGGATCTGCACTTCGGCCGGCCGGCGGTCGAGGAGCAGCTCGATTCTTTGAAGAGCAGCATCGTGGAGCTCGCGCCGGACGCGGTGGCGGTTTCGGGAGATCTCACCCAGCGCTGCAGCACCTTCGAGTTCCTCAAGGCCCGTGCCTACCTCGACGAGATCCGCGAGACCGCCCCGGTCATCGTCATCCCCGGCAACCACGACGTGCGCTGGATCGGGGCGGTCGCCCGCAACCTGGACGTGTGGAGAAAGACCGCCCACGACTTCAAGTACTCCAAGTACACCCGGCACATCTCCCCGGAGCTCAACCCGTCGCTGGAGGTACCGGGGACGCCCGGAGCGGTTATCGCCGGCTGCAACACCGCGCACGGCATCTCGCGCGGCTCCCTGACGCGCCGCTTCCGCGACCTCGGCGTGATAGGCCACGTCAACCAGCGCGATCTCCGCAAGGTCGAGGAGGCCTTCGCGCACGCGGCCCCGGACGACGCTCGCGTGGTCATGATCCACCACAATCCCATAAGGGGCGCGGTCTCCGGCCGCCACGGCCTCGCCAACACGAGGCAGGCCCTCAGATCCTTCGCGGATCTGGGAACCGAGCTGGTCCTCTGCGGCCACGACCACCAGGATGCGGTACACACCGTCGAGGAGGGCGCCCCCGGCCTCGTCGTCTCGACGGCCGGTACGATCTCCAACCGTCTGCGCGCCGGGCGCCCGTCCAGCTTCAACCTCGTCGAGATAGACGAGAGTAATCTGCGCATAACCACCTATTCCTGGCGGAACCCCGAAGGCTTCGCCCCCTCCCGCGAGCACTCCTTCCCCCGCCGCGCCGCCTCCCGCTCCGCCTAGGGAAGGACCGTAGAGGGCTGCCGCTCCGATCTCGCGGGGTATAATCCGACCGTTAGGAGCAGCCAGGAGAAGGGGTGTGCAGCATGTGGAGCAGACTAACCCGTGGCGGCGATGGTCTCCCTCGCGAGAAGGTCGACGCCATCGTGCGCCTCATAGACCGGTACCTGGCCGAGGAGGCGAACCACCGCAACCTCCAGTCCGACAAGCAGACCATCCACCCGAGGGACCTTCCCCCCCAGAAGCGCGAGGCACTGATAGAGGAGATCTTCGAGATCCTCAAGGATTCCCGTAAATAGCCGGGAAGCGTCACCCGGCGACCGGGAGCGGGCATACAGGTGAGCCGCGTAACTCAGCGGTCCGAGACGTCGCCGGGATCTTCCCCGGCCGCCGCGCCGTCCTGCCGGACACCGGCCGGAGGTCGCCCTTCGCCCCCGTCGCCGAGCATCTCCTCCGCCCGTCCGGCGACGCTCGTGTACGTCTCCTGCACATTCCGGAAGAAGCCGGCGAGCCGCTCGTTGCCGGCCGCCTCGGCATCGAGGGCGTACCCGCCGCACGCGTCGGCCTCCCGCAGGGCGTTGTTTAGCATCCTCGCCAGGTTGCGCTCGTCGCCTCTGACACCCGTATGATTTCTAGCTTCCATCTCTTCCTCCCGAAGGTCGGTTCTATCGCATCCCCTCCTGGAAAGCAGCTCCCCAGCATAGAGGGGGCGCGCCGCGCGGCTCGATGTTTAGATTCACGCTGCCGATTGCCGAGCCTTGAGAGAGGAGATGTTGACGACTCTAGAGGAACGCCGCGTGGGACTTGAGCAGGAGTTCTTCCTGGTGGACGAGGACGGCGTCCTCTCGAACCGGGCGGACGAGTTCCTGTCCCGGTGCCGGGAGGCGGCGGTGGCGGCGGGGCGGGACCCCGAGAGCTACGCGCCGGAGTGCGCCAGGAGTATGGTGGAGATAAACACGCCCCCGGTCTACACACTCGACGAGCTCTCGCGCGAGTACCTGGCGAGCCTCGAGCTGGCCCTGGACGCGGGGCGGGACCTGGGCCTCCGGCTCTACCCGCTGGCCACCTACCCCTTGGGCGTGGAGCCAAGCATGCGCGACGAGACCCACTACCAGATCCAGGCGCGCGCGGTCGGGCGCGAGAGGTTCGCGAACGCCGGCCGTTGCGCCGGGGTACATCTGCACCTCGAGGTGGCGGGAGGCACGATAGATGCCCGGGCCGGGGTCTCCTACGGCTCCACGGGGGCCGCGCGGGAGGAGTTGCTGAACATCTACAACCTGGCGACGGCCTTCGACGCGGCGCTCATAGCCCTCACCCGCTCGTGCCCCTTCTACGAGGGCATCGCCGACGGGATGGCGGCGCGCACCGCCCTCTACCGAGGCGACCCGGAACTCGCCCCCTACGGCCTCTACGCCCGTCTCCAGACCGTAGGCGGCCTCCTGCCCTACGCGAGCAGCGCCGAGGAGCTGGTCGAGCAGCAGTTCGCCCGCTACCACGCCTGGCTCGAGACGCTAGACCGTGCGGGGATAGAACGCCGTCTCTTCTTCGAGCTGGGAGGTGGTCTGCTCCAGGCATCCTCCTGGAACCCCGTGCGTCTCAACACGCACGGGACGGTCGAGCTGCGGGGCATAGACAGCAACTACCCCGAGGCAGTCCTGGCGATTAGCTCGCTGGTGAGCAGCGCTGCCGACCGGGTCCGCCGCGAAAACCTCTCGGTCCTCCCGCGAAAGGACCTCCGCGTCTTCGAGGTAGAGGGGAGTATCCTCTCCGTGCCGGGCTTCGGGTACCTGAATGGAGAGCTCTTCCGCGCCGCCGTGACGGGCGGGACCGAGAGCCCGGCGGTCAGCTCCTACCTCGACTCCGTGCTACGCTTCTCCGGCGCGGAACCCGGCTTCGAAGCTTCGAGGGCCGGCGAAAGCTACGTGACGACGGAGGCTGGGATACTGGACGATTTCGCGTCTCCGGTGTCGTGGATCTCGGTAGAGAAGGGTCTGGAGCTCGTGCGCGGAGCCTGTGACGAGCTGGAGGACCAGATAACGTCACTCCGACGTGAAGCAACGGAAGCGGCGAGAGCGGGGGCCAATGGAGATTAAGACGGAGTATTTCAACGAAGTCTTCGAGCCCGGGGGCAGGGTCCGCGAGCGTTACCAACCCCTGTTCGAGGCTCTGGAGCGCATAGGAGAAGAGGAGTTCGCCGCCAGATGCGCGCGGGCAGGGGAGAAGCTGCGCGAGCTCGGGGCGACCTTCCCGCTGCCCGACGACCCGGAGGGGCAGGACCGCATCCTGCCAGCCGACTGGATACCCAGGATAATCCCCAAGGACCATCGGGAGATACTCTCCACCGGGCTCTTGCAGAGGGGAAACGCCATAAACGCCTGGCTCGTCGACCTGTACAACGGCGAGCAAGACGTGGTGCCGGAAGAAATAGTCAGTAGCAGCGTCTTCTACCGTTCAGGCCCGTTGCCCGATTACTCCGTCCCTATCCACGTCTACGGCCCCGACGTGATGCAGCTGGGGCCCAAGGAGTACGTGGTCCTGGAGGACAACGTGCGGGTACCCAGCGGCGTCGCCTACTCGGAGGCCATCCGGCGGGCCATGGTGGAGGTTCTGGGTGACCTGTACGAGCCTTACAGGGTCAGCGCTATCTCCGCCTACTACGCCGTGCTCAAGAGGTCTCTCGAAACCGCGGCTCCCCCGGACGTCGACGAGCCTTGCGTCGCGGTCGTGTCCCGCGGCGAGGGCGACTCCGCCTACTTCGAGCACAGCCGCCTGGCCGAGGTGTGCAACATCCGGCTCCTCACGCTGGCCGACTGCGAGGTGCAAAGCGGCGAGGTCCGGGACCGCTCCGACGGGCGGAGGATAGACGTGATCTACCGGCGCTTCGACGAGGATTACATAGAGACCGACCTCCCCGAGCTCGAAGCCGTCTACCTCGAAGGTAGGGTCAACATCGTCAACGCCCTGGGCGTAGGCGTGGCCGACGACAAAGCCGTCTTCCCCTACGTCCCGGCCATGATAGAGCGCTACCTCGGGGAGAAGCCGCTGCTAAAGAACGTCCCCACGCTCTCTCCCGGGGAGTCCGAAGAGAGGGAGGAGGTGCTGGATCGCCTCGACGAGCTGGTCCTCAAGCCCCGGGAAGGGGCCGGGGGACAGGGCCTCGTCGTAGGTCCCGAAGCAGACCGGGAAGATCTGGAGAACGCCCGCCGCGACATGGAGGAGAACCCGACGAACTTCGTCGCCCAGGAGTTCCTCGACTTCTCCACCCACGTCCTCAAAGGCGAGGACTCAAAGCTCGAAGAAGCGTTCATAGACCTTCGGGTTTTCGTGCTCCCGGCCATCGGCTACATCATGCCCGGCGGCCTCACGAGGGTGGCGAGCCCCGGCACCCGTGTCGTAAACTCCTCCGCCGGAGGCAGCTTTAAAGACACCTGGGTTCTGGAGGATTAGAGATGTGCGGTTTCGCCGGTGAGCTACGCGTTGGTGACCTGGCAGACGTAGAGGCGGTCGCCAGGATGGGCGCCACCATGACCGACCGCGGGCCGGACGGCAACGGGGTCTGGGCCAGCGGCCCCGTCGCCCTCGCCTTCCGGCGGCTGAAGATCATAGACCTCTCAGATAGCGGCTCCCAACCCATGACCGACCCCGAGCTCGGTCTGACCATAACCTTCAACGGCTGCATCTACAACTACCCCGAACTGCGGCAGGAGCTGGTCAAACAAGGCTACCGCTTCTTCTCCACCTCCGACACGGAGGTGCTCCTGAAGGGCTACCACTGCTGGGGCGAGAGCTTCGTGGAGCGCCTCAAGGGGATGTTCGCGTTCTGCATCGTCGAGCGCGACACGGGCCGGGTCGTGTTGGGCCGGGACCGGCTCGGCATCAAGCCGCTGTATCTCTCCGAGTTCAGAGGCGTTCTGCGCTTCGCCTCGTCGCTACCGGCGCTCCTGGCGGGAGGCGGCATCGACACTTCAATCGACACCGTAGCCCTGCACCACTACCTGATGTTCCACTCCGTCGTTCCGGCTCCACACACCATCCTCAACGGCGTGCGCAAGCTGCCGCCGGGGACCCTGCTCGCCATCGAACCGGACGGCAGCCGCCGCGAGTTCAGGTACTGGAGCCCGAGTTTCTCCCGCAACCCGGCCTACAAAGATATGTCCGCGCACGAATGGGAGGAGGCCGTATTGGAGGCGTTGCGCGTGGCCGTGGAGCGACGCATGGTCGCCGACGTGCCCGTAGGCGTCCTACTCTCCGGCGGCGTCGACTCGAGCATAATCGTGGGCCTGCTCGCGGAGATGGGCCAGCCGGACCTGCAGACCTTCAGCATCGGCTTCGAGTCGGTCGGCGACATCGAGGGCGACGAGTTCGAGTTCTCGGACGTCATCGCCGAACACTACGGCACGGAGCACCACAAGTTCCGCGTCTCCAGCGAACGCATGCTGCCCGCCCTCGAAGGGGCCATAAACGCGATGAGCGAGCCGATGGTCAGCCACGACGTCGTCGCTTTCTACCTCCTCAGCGAGGAGGTCGCAAAGCACATCAAGGTCGTCCAATCCGGCCAGGGGGCGGATGAGATCTTCGCGGGTTACGACTGGTACCCGCCGCTGGCGAACGCGAACGGCGACGGCCTCGA
>JAIVIG010000124.1 GCA_020200675.1 Actinomycetota bacterium | reverse complement strand
CTGCGAGAGCCCTCGACCTCGCGCCGCAATGCCTCAGTGTCGGCGCGGTCCAGCGCCGGGAGGGAGGCGTCGGGCTCGCTCGCCCCGCCCCCAGCCGTCTCTATTCTCACCTCGACGACGCCGAATAGGCGCTGGATGATCCCCTGCACCGTGTCCACGGACTGGACGTGCTCAAGGGGGATCGTCCGCTCGTTTTTCTGGACGACGCCCCACCGCAGGCGGAAGGCGCCGCCGGAGACCTCGTAGGTGGTGGCCCGCCACGAGAGGAAGCCCCAGAGGCCCGCGAGCGCCGCCGCGACGAGGGCTCCGAGCAGGATAAAGGCGACGGTCTGCATGCTGAACCCCCGGCTCGCCAGGATCGCTACGCCTGGGATGACGAAGGCGCTCACCCAGCGTCTGATGGTCTTTACGGCGTCGATGAGCATCGCCGCCGGGTGGAGGTGGCGGACTTCAGAGCTCATCCTGCTCCCGCGTGAGGTCGGCGATCCGGTCGCGCACCTCGGCGGCGACGGGGGTCGAGAGCTCGGGGATCTGGTTCGCCCCGGCGGCCGTGTAGAAGACGACCGTCGCCAGCCCGAACCGGCGCTGCAGCGGGCCGCTCTGGGTATCGACGTGCTGGATGCGGGCGAGCGGCACGAGCGTCCGGCTGATCCAGACGATCCCCCGCTGCAGGTCCACCTCTTCGTCCCGGATCTCGTACCGCCACCGCCGCCACCTCAGGTCCGGTACCACGCCCGCGAGCACCGCGAACAGCACCAGCGCCGCGAGGACCGGCAGAACGCCGAGCAGCAAAGGAACCTCCACCACCCGCAGCAAGCTCCAGCCAACGAACGCTCCGACGGCCAGCAGCGGGAGCGCACCTAAAGCGCCCGTTATGCGCCACAGGGTCTTCGCCCGCGGGTCCAGCCTCTCTGCGGGTTCGGCCTTCAAGAGCTCAGGAAGAAAGCGAGACGGCGGTACGGCCCCTGAGGTCTTTCGCGGCGAGCTGCCCGCAAGCGGCGTCTATGTCCTGGCCCCGGCTCGGCCGCAGCGTCGCCGGGAGACCTAGGCTCCTCGCGTACCGGAGGAACTCCCGCGCCCCGCGCTGCGAGGTCGCGGAGAAGCCGGTGTCCGTCCAGTTGAAGCGGAGGAGGTTCAGATGGTAGAGCGGGTGATCCAGGAGCTCGGCGAGTGCTTCGGCGTGCCTGGGCTGGTCGTTGACCCCGGCGAGGAGGGTGTACTCGAAGAAGAGCTTGCGGTGGGTCTTCTCCACGTAGTAGCGGGCGGCGTCCATGAGCTCGGGGATCTGGTGCCTGGCGGCGACGGGCATGAGCTCCTTGCGCTCGTCCTCGAAGGGGGTGTGGAGCGAGATCGCCAGGTGAAACTGCTCCGGCTCGTCGGCGAAGCGCCGGATCCTGTCAACCAGCCCGCTCGTCGAAGCCGCGATGTGCCGCGCCGCCAGAGCAAACCCGTCCGGATCGTTGAGTACCTTCAGCGCCTCGAGCGTCTCGTCGTAGTTCAGGAAAGGCT
Source organism: Actinomycetota bacterium (assembly GCA_020200675.1). GTDB lineage: Bacteria > Actinomycetota > Rubrobacteria > Rubrobacterales > Rubrobacteraceae > Rubrobacter_F. The sequence goes on along the minus strand of JAIVIG010000124.1, from coordinate 8,471 downwards.
CGCCCATCCCCATCACGACGACGTTGGAGACCCTGTGGGGGGCGATATCTCGGGCGGCGACGAAGACCTGCTCCGCGATCTCGCGCGCCTTCAGGTTGCGCTTGATGCCGAGCAGTCCCGTGGCGCAGAACTTGCAGCCCATCGGGCATCCGACCTGGGTCGAGATGCAGACGGTGTGCCGTCCCTTCTCGGGGATCATGACGGTCTCTATGGCGTGGCCGTCGCGGGTGTGAAAGAGGTACTTGCGGGTGCCGTCGGTCGCCCGCGAGACGCCGCGCAACTCGAGCACCGCCGCGGGAGCGCCCTCGGCGAGCACGGCCCGCAACCCCTTGGGCAGGTTCGTAGCCTCCTCCCAGTCCCGGATCAGGGAACGGGTCAGGGCGGAGTAGGCCTGCTCGAGGCGGTAAGCCGGCTCGCTCCTCTTTTCGAGCACTTTCTGTACGTCGGGTAGAAACACTGTGGCTCTCATCGCCAACGGATTATACCGGCGGCCCCAAGAGTGTGGCCCCAGACGGTAGAATCTGCCGGATGACCATCATAGACCTCTTCATAGCGCTGTTCGTGTTCCTGGTCGTGCTGCGCGGCGCGCGCACGGGGTTCCTCGCCGGCGTCTTCTCGCTGGTGGGGGTGGTCGTGGGAGCCGCTTTAGGTTCGCGGCTGGCGCCGCTGTTGTTGGCTGAGGGGGAGAGCCCGATCTTCGGCGCGGGAATCACCCTGGTAAGCATCCTGGCCTTCGCGGTGCTCGGGGAGGTCCTGGCGCGTGCTGCGGGGGGCGCCTTGAGGAGCCGGCTCTCGAGCCCGGCCTCGGAGGCGCTGGACGGGCTCGGGGGGGCGGCGCTCGGGCTCGCGCTCTCCCTCGTGCTGGTGTGGGCGGTCGGCATCTTCGCCCTCCAGTCCCCGCCCCTCGCGGGGCTGTACCCCGCCGTGCAGGAGTCCCGCATCCTGCAGGCCCTCAACGAGCGGATGCCCTCCGAGCTCCTCACACAGGCCGTCGCCGAGCTCGAACCGCTTCCCCAGATCCGGGGCCCCGAGGTCGACGTGGCCGTCCCGAACGAGCGCGTCGCGAAGGACCCGGAGGTGCTCGCGGCCTCCTCTCGGACGGTGCGCGTGAGCAGCCTGGCCTGCGGCTACGGCGTCGAGGGTTCGGGCTGGGTGGCCGCCCCGGATCTCGTCGTCACCAACGCCCACGTGGTCGCCGGAGAGGTCGCAACCAGGGTCCAGCCGGAGGGCGCGGGGCCGCGCAAGCGGGCCGAGGTCGTCCTCTTCGACGACAAGAACGACGTGGCGGTCCTGCGCGTTGACGGCCTCGGCCTCGACCCGCTGCCGCTCGCAGCGCCGGAGTACGGCGAGGTGAGCGCCGTACTCGGCTTCCCGGAGAACGGCCCGCTCGACGTCCAGCCAGCCCGAACCGGCGTGACGCGGCGCGTGATCTCCGGCGACGCCTACAACCAGGGCCCGGTGGAGCGCACCGTCACCAGCTTCCGCGTCTACGTCCGGCCCGGCAACTCGGGCGGCCCCGTAGTCAACGGGGCCGGCGAGGTCGTCGCCACCGTCTTCGCCAGCCGCGCCAACTCGAGCGACTCAGGCTACGGTATCCCCTCCCAGATAGTTCAGCGCCGCCTGGCGACCGCCGCCGAAAGCACCGAACCGGTGAGCACCGGCGGGTGTGCGAACTGAAAGGTAGGCTTCAGGTATCAGGTTTCAGGCTGCAGGTTTTTTGCTGATGCCTGCAGCCTGAAACCTGAAGCCTTATCCCGTCTCTTCTTTGATTATCTTCTCCAGCGTCAGCCGGCTCCGGTTGAGCTCGGCCTCGACCGTCGAGAGGCGTGCTAGGGAGGAGTCGCCCAGCCGGTCGCGCTCAACCTCCCGGCGGACGGCCGCAGCCGCCTCCTCTATGGCAGTTACAGCGCTCTCCAGCAGTAGGAGATCCCGCTCGTTCATAGGCAGATACTACTATCCGAACCCCCGCTACGCACCGGTCTCGCGGCCCCGGCCGGGCTGAGTTATGGCGCTCTCAGGCTCTGTCGGCCAGGATCTTCTCGAAGGCCGCCTCGTAGCCGTCGATCATCGCCTCGACGCTGAAGTGTTCTTCCACGTATTCTCTGCAGTGATGGGGGTCTATCGCCTCCAACCGGCCGCTCTTTATCGCCTCGGCCATCGCGTCCCATTCACCCTCGCCGACCAGAATACCTACCTCGCTGTCTTTGACGATCTCCGATGCGGCTCCCATGGCATCCGCCACGATCGGTGTACCGCAGGCCAGGGCTTCGGTCATCACCAGCCCGAACGGTTCTTCCCACTGGATGGGAAAGAGCAGAAAGCGCGCCCCGGCGAGCAACTCACGCTTGCGCTGGCCACCCACCTCGCCCTCGTAGATGATGTTCTCCCCGTCGAGGTGGGGTTCGATGCGTTCCTCGAAGTAATGGGTGTCCACCCCCGGGACTACCTTACCGGCCATGCGAAGAGGGACGCCTGCTTGCTGGGCTATATAGATGGCGTTGTGTGCCCCTTTGTCCTCGCTGAATCTCCCCAGGAAGAGCGCGTAGTCCTCTTTCTCGCTGCGGAAGGGGTACGTTTCGACCTCGACGGCGTTGTAGATCGTGCCAACGTAGTTCAACTCCGGGCACCCCGAGCGCTGCGAGTCGGAGATGGAGTTGAAGTAGATCTTGTCGGCGATCATGCGGCAGAGCCGCCGAACGTCTGGGTTGAACGGCCCGTGCAAAGTGTGCAGAACGGGGGTCTCCGACAGGGCCCCCAGACACGCCGCCATGGCACCGGTGTGATCGTGGATGACGTCGTAGCGCTGTATGGCCATCGGATGCACCGCGTCGTAGAAGCCCTTGCCACCCAGGCTTACGGGCTCATCGAAGGGGGCGCTCAGGCGAGCCCTGGTTCTCGAATCGCCGGTGGCGTAGAGGGTGACCTCGTGCCCTCTATCAACGAGCCCGTCGGTGAGTATGCTGACTATCCACTCGATACCTCCATAGCCTTCGGGGGGCACCCTGACCCAGGGCGGGGCTATCTCCGCTATCCTCATAAACCTCCTTTACGATCTACCTCCAACACATCCGGCGTTGGCCATGCGTTTCTCTTGCCAGGGACATGCCCGTCGTCTCCATGACCTCGACAGCGTTACCGCCCTGCTCGATATGTGTGGGTTGGCTAGAGGCACGGCGGGAAGCGGGGGGTCTCGTGTCTATTGTGCCGGGCCCGTACGCGGCTGAACGGCTTCTCGCCCGGCCGATTCGATCGCTACGTCAGGGGTGTTGTCAGTAACAGTGATCCGCAGTCGCGATCTGCGCCACAGCACCGAGAAGCGCAGCGTCTGCCAGCCCTCCGGAACGTGAGGTTCGAACCGCGGTCCGGCGTCTTCGGCGAACATGCCCCCGAAGCCGAAGACGAGGACGTGCCACATGCCGCCCAAAGCGGCGATGTGCACGCCGCCTGCTGCCGTCACGCCGCGGGAGAAGTCCAGGTCGAGGTTGGCTGCTTTTTCGAAGTAACGTTTGGCGGTCTCGAGATCGCCGGAGCGCGCCGCCGCCAGCGCATGGAAGCTGGGGCTTAGCGAGCTGTCGTGCGTGGTTCGCGGCTCGTAGTAGCGGAAGTTGGCCTCGTGTACCTCGCGCGGGTACTCGTCGCCGAGCAGGAAGAGCAGCATCATCACGTCGGCCTGCTTGATGATCTGTGACCGTGTGAGCCTGGACCAGCCCAGCAGCACGTCCATCGATTTCGTGCGCGGCTCGAAGTCTCGCAGGTCGATATCCTCCAGGTCGAAGTAGCCACTATGCTGCTCGAAGATGTTGGTCTCGGGATCGAAGTTATCGACCAGCCCCTCGGCCACCTCGTCCCACGTCGCGAGCTCGGCCTCCTCCAGGCCGCTCTGCACCGACAGCGTCCGCCACCGGTCCGGGTGGTGCGTGTGCTCGTGGAACTCGTCGGGTCCGATCACCTTCCGAACGTGATATCGTCCATCCTCGTCGCGCTCAGCCCTCGAGGCCCAGAAACGCGCCATCTCTAGCAGCATCTCGGCGCCCGCGTCCAGGATGAACGCCTCGTCCTGCGTGGCCCGCCAGTACTGCCAGATCCCGTAGGCGACGTCGGCTGAGATGTGGTGCTCCTGCAAGCCCGTCAGGATCTCCAGGCGCTCGCCGGCCGCGTTATAGACGAACGGCGGCGTAACGTCCACCCCGGTGTCCGTGGATTCCCAGGCGTATAGAGCGCCCCGGTATCCCATGGCGCGGGCCCGCTCGCGGGCGGCGGGCAGCGTATGGTAGCGGTACATCAAGAGCGCCCGCGCGGTCGGCGGATGCGTGTACACGAAGAACGGCAACACGAATATCTCCGTGTCCCAGAAGACATGACCCTTGTAGCGCTCGCCGGTCAACGACCGCGCCCCCGGTGACGCGTACTCGTCGTCGGGGGTGGCGCAGCCGATCAGGTGGTATATGGCGAACCGCGCCTTGCGCTGGGTCTCCTCATCGCCGGTGATCTCTACGTCCGAACTCGCCCACCGCCCGGTCCAGGCCCGCGCGCTACTTTCGAGCAAGGTTGGCACCCCGATCCCAACCGCCTCCTTCAGCCGCTCCGCGGCACGGGCGGCAGGGTCCGTATCGTCCCGTGAGGTGAACACCGTAACGACCTTGCGCAGCGTGCAGGGCCGACCCCGCCTAGCATCGAAGCTCCACCGTTGGACCAGGGCGGTCGAGGTCGACGCGTCTTCGGAAACGACCTCGCCGCCCTCGTTTTCTCGCAAGGTCGCGGCGGTGGCGAAACACAACAGGGTGTGCTTCTCGGACGTAGCGGTCGTGAGCAAGAGCCCCCCGTCCACCAGCCGGGTTTGATGACCGATCAGATGTCGTACCCCGCCGCCGTTGGTGACGTCCCCGTCCACGATCGCCTCGACCTCCACGGGACCGGACCAGTCTTCGGGCGTCAATTCCAGCACCTGCCCCAGGACGTGGCGGTCGTCGAGCGAGGCGAAACGCAGCGAGCGCAGCCGTGTGGTGCGCGTCCCGGTGCGGACGCGCCATTCGCGGACGAGCACGCCGCGGCGCATGTCGAGCGTCCGGCGCTGTTCGAGCACCTCGGCGGAGTCCACCCCAAGCGACGCACCCCCGACGGTGATGCGCAGCCGCGACCAGTCCGGCGCGACGACGAGCTCGGGCGTGGGCGCAGCGATTACCTGGTGCTCGGGCGTCGCCGCGGCCTGAGCGACCTCCTCGGTGACGGTGTCGAAGACGCCGTTTATGAACGTCGCGGGGTCGGAGACGTCGCTGCCCTCCTCGACAGCGGCGCGGGTCCCAAGGTAGCCGTTGACCAGCGCGAACACGGCTTCGATCCCCGGCTCACGCCTTGGCTCCCAGCCGTCGGCGGTCAACACCCAGCGGGGATCACGGTGCGTCGCGAACACGTCCTGCTCTGGGCCAGGGTACCCGGCCACTAGCGGGACCTCTGCTCCAGCCGGTCTTCAGCCAGCGCGTCGAGGTCGACGTCGTCGAGCGTCGTTACGACCAGGTCTGCGCCCACCCTACGCAGCAGCTCCTCGTCGTCCAATCGAGCCACGCCTAAAGCAGCCATGTCGCCGGCCCTGGCGGCCTGCACGCCGGACGTCGCGTCCTCGATAACGAAGCAATCTTGCGGTGCCACGCCGAGCTCCTCGGCGGCGGTCAGGAAGATCATCGGGTGCGGCTTGCCCTGCGGGAAGTCGCGCCCGGTCACGTCCGCGTCGAAGATGTCCTGCAACGTCAGACCGAACTCGAGAAAGTCATAGTCGAGGCCCTGCTCCGAGGCGAACTCGTCGAGCCGGATCTGCTCCAGGAATAGCCCCGCGTTCTTGGACGAAGAGGCCGCGGCTACTAGAATCCCCAACCCCTTCACCGCGAGGAGAAACCGCAGCGCATCGGGGAACGCCAGAAACTTGCCAGCCTCGATCAGCTCGACCACCTGTCGCTGTTTGCGTTCGGCGTACCCTTCGACGCGGCTCTCGGCGTCGGGAACGCCGAAGTAGTCGAGCGCCGCCCGTGCACCACTCATGCGCGGCTTACCGGCGACGACCTCCTGATAGACCGCCGGAGTAAAGCGCTCGGGCGTGTAGGTGGTCCGAGACCGGATGTCACGCCAGTCGTTCTCCATCAGCAGTTGCAACGTCTCGCGCCAGGCCCGTTCGTGGGGCGAGTCGACCAGCACGCCGTCAACGTCGAAGATTGCGCCACCGTAGCTCACGAGTATCGCGGTCCTTTGGTTCAGATCCCCTGCAACAAAACCAGAAAACTAGCAGCTAACCGGCAGCGTGTAAACAGGTCCCGCCCGGCCGCGATACGCCCACGGCTCGGGATCACACGGCTAAAGAGGCGGCCCGATAGAAAACTTTGCACCCGGCTCCACGCCGAGCATCGCGCGGACGAGCAGCGGCACCGCTCCCGCCGCCCACGCCTGCGGGCTGCAGGATCTCGGCAACTCCACCGGCTCGCGGACCTCGCTGCGCGAGTGTCCCGCGAAGACCTCGGGCAGGCGGTAATCGAAGTGCGGAGCAGCTTCGAGGAGGGCGACGGCTACCCGGTTGGCTTCTTCCCGGAAACCATAGCAGCGGAGGCCATGGGCAATGATGGCGTTGTCGTGAGGCCAGACGGAGCCGTTGTGGTAGGAATCCGGGTCGTAGCCCCCCTCACCCGTTGCCATCGTCCTGATGCCCCAACCGCTGAAGAGCTCCTCATCCATCAACCGGTCGGCGACGAGCTTCGCCTTCTCTGCGGAGACTATGCCGCTCCAGAGGAGGTGCCCGGCGCTGGAGACCAGGGAGTCCACCCGACGCCCGGCTCCATCGAGAGCGAGGGCGTAGTATCCGTGGTCCTCCATCCAGAAGTCCCGATCGAAGCGCGCTCTGAGGTCCTCGGCCTCCGCCCGAAGCCCTCCGGCCAGGCCAGAGTCCACCCAGACTTGCTCCGCGAGCTCGGCGGTCCTCAGATAAGCGTCGTAGACGTAGCCCTGGACCTCGCAGGGAGCTATGGGCGCCTCGGCGCGGGTCCCGTCGCGGAACAGCATGGAGTTCGCGCGGTCCCTCCAGCCGTGGTTCCGGAGGCCCGCCGGGGAACGGGTGGCGTAGGCTACGTAGCCGTTTACCCGGTCGGCGTGGTGGAGGATCCAATCGAGCGCCAGCCGCGCCGCTCCCTCCATCTCCCGCACGAACCCCGCGTCGGCGGTCCAGCGCCAGACCTCGTTCAGTAGGATGAGAAATAGCGGGGTCGCGTCCGCGGTCCCGTAGTACGGTGAATGCGGTATCTCCCCGAAGAAAGCGAGCTCCCCGACCCTGAGCTCGTGCAGGATCTTTCCGGGCTCGGCGTCGCGGAAGTCATCCCTCCGGGTGGCTTGATACTTTGCCAGCGCTCTCAAAGCGTTCTTCGCCGGCTCGGGACCGAGGATAATGGTCTGGTATCCTGTGATGAGCGCGTCCCGGCCGAAGAGCGCCATGAACCACGGTGCGCCCGCCGCCGGCACGAGTAAACCCTCACCCGCATCGAGCGTTAGCGATTCGAGGTCATCCAGGCTACGCTCCCAGCTGCGTCGTAGTACCTCCCAACCGGTCTTCAGCGTCGAACCCTCCCCGTAGAGCGGCGCGTGCCTCCGCCAGCGGACCTCCTCGCCACCCTCCTCGAGGACCACCGACACGCGCATGGCGCGCTCTTCTCCCGGCTCGAGACGGAGCCTGAACGAGATACGTCCCGGTACCGCGTGCGGCTCCACCCCTTCCCCCGAGACCCGCACCACGGTCCCGCGCCAGAACCCCCCGCGCCGGTAAGCGAAACGCAGGCAACCGTCCTCCGCCCTCTCGGAAACTCCACCTCGCTCCGCCGCCCTGCGGTAGCCACGCACCTCGAATACGTCCATAAAATCCGCCGCGCACTCGAGCTCGACCCTCGCTTCGATCGCCTCCGGAGCCTCGTTCTTCAGCAGGATCTCCTCGGTCATGCCACCCCCGAGGGAGCGCCGCCGCACCAAGCCTATGCTCCCCGAAACGCCGGCAGCCAGGACGAACTCCGCCTCCGAGCCACGCGCCCGCGAAGCCAGCGGGACCGGCGACTCGCCGTCTATCTCGAGGCGAAACCCCGATAGGTGGCGCACGTCCCGGTAAAAGAGGCCCTGGCCGACAGAACCATCCACATCCCCCCTGCCGTCCGAGACGGCGTAGGCGCCGGGCGATACGACATTTACGGATCCCTCAAGCACCCCAGACCCCTCGCAAGATAGCAGAGCCTTCATGATACAAACAGCCGCCCACAGTATTTCCCGGACGAATGCTTGATTAAACGTTCTATCAAGAATATACTGCGATTATTGAACGATTGATCAAGAGGGAGGCCGGGTGGCGGAGGAGTTGGATCGGCGGGCGCAGATACTGGACGCGGCGTTCGAGGAGTTCTCGGAGAAGGGGTTCAAGGGTGCGACGATCAAGGGTATAGCGCGGGCTGCGGGGT
>JAIVIG010000383.1 GCA_020200675.1 Actinomycetota bacterium | reverse complement strand
CGCGTGCGCCGACCGGTGGAGGGATTCTTCCGAGGCCGGATCTGAGGATGCGACGGCCCGGGCGAGTGCCGGTCTCTGGTACGAGGACAACAACATGGGAATGGCCGGCGGGATGCCCCCGGACTTCAAGGAGAAGTTCTATCGGCCGGATCTCTGGGCGGGTGCCAGGGAAGCCATCGACGTCTACTACGTCCGGGCTACCACGCTGCTGAACCCCGAGAACGACCTCGATGACTCGTTCCTCGAACGGAACTTCGTGCCGGTGCTGGAGGAGTCTGGAGTCGAGATCGCGCTAGACGCGGTAGGGGCGAACTTTCTTCGCGCCCGCCCGACGCCGGCCGACGAGCGGATCGAGCGGGAGGTCTCGCTGGTAGAGAAGCTGGAGACTATGGGCGGGCGGGTAGGATACGTCGCCCTGCAAAGCGTGCTGTCGAAGCCGCTCCGGGAGGAGGGCCGGGTCGTGGAGTATCCGATGCAGCAGCGGATCGAGGACGTGGTGGAGTACGCGAAGACCGCGCGGGAGCGTCTCCCGGACGTGGAGGTCGGGATCATCGACGCTCTGCCGACCAAGGGCCTCGACTACCGGGAACCTTACGGCCGGCTCGTCGCCGCGCTCTCGGAAGAGGATCTGGAACTGAGCTTCGTACACCTCGATTGTCCGTACGAGCATCCCCAGGAAGGCGCGAAGATCACGTGGGAGGGAGTGAAGGAAGCGGAGTCTTTCGTGAAAGAAGAAATCGGGGCGCGCTTCGGCTTTATCTGCACCAGCCGCACGGGCGGCGAGGCGTCGGACGAGGCCTGGAACGACAACGTGCTCGATGCCCCCAGACAGTACGCGAGCGTGGACGGAAGCCCGGATGAGTACGTCGTCATGAGCTGGTTCCCGCATCCCGGCTCCACCATCCCGGAGTCCGCGGAATCGGACCGGTTCCCGGACACGAAGACGCTCCTCTCCTTCGCGCGGGAGCTCGAAACGTGAGCGGGGGGGCGCCTACGAACCCGGAGACCGCGGCCTCCGCACCGGCGAGGAGGGCGCTTCTCGGGCTCTTCCTGGCCTGCGTGGCGGCCTTCCTCGTCGCCGGCTGCTCGGGAGGGACAGGTGAGGCCACCCGGGACGAAACCGAATCTTCTACCGGGCCAGGCACGACCCAAGAAGAAGCGGCGGCGGAAGCACCCGCCGACCAACCCAACATTATCTTTGTCCTCACGGACGATCTGGACTACGCTTCCGTCCAGAAGATGCCCCAGATCAACGCCCTGCTGAGGAACGAGGGCGCTTACTTCGAGAACACCTTCATCAGCCACCCGCTGTGTTGCCCCTCGCGTTCGACCATCCTCACCGGCCTCTACGATCACAACCACGGCGTATTAGGCAACGCGCCCCCGGACGGAGGCTTCCAGAAGTTCCTCTCCGAGGGGCACGAGGAGAACACCATCGGCGTCGGGTTGCAAGAGGGAGGCTACCGGACTGCCTTCTTCGGCAAGTACCTCAACGGGTACCCCGGGGACGAGGGGCCGACCTACGTCCCGCCGGGCTGGGACGAGTGGTACGGCAAGCTGAACGAACAGAAGCTCTACGATTACGGTATCAACGAGAACGGCGAAGAGGTCTCCTACGGTAGCGAGCCCGAGGACTTCTACACCGACGTGCTCTCCGGGCAGGCCACGGACTTCGTGCGGCGCGCGGCGCCGGAGGACCTACTACCGGCAACGTCTGGAGTCGATGCTGGCGGTGGACGAGATGGTCGGTTCGCTGGTCGATGAGTTGGAGGCGGCCGGGGAGCTGGAGAACACCTATATAGTCTTCACCTCCGACAACGGATGGTTCCAGGGCGAGCACCGTATACACTCCACAAAGAATCGCCCGTACGAGGAGTCGGCGCGCGTCCCGCTTCTCGTACGAGGACCGGGGGTACCCGCCGGATCGGAGGTACAAGAGCTTGCCCTGAACACGGATTTCGCCCCGACCTTCGCAGAGCTCGCGGGGCTGGAAGGGGAGTTCGGGGAGTCCGACGGCCGCTCTCTAACGCCGCTGATACGCGGCGAAGAACCCGCTGCGTGGCGCTCGGCCGTACTCCTGGAGAGGCTGCCCTCGGAAGAGGATGGCGGAGGGAGCGGCAAAGGGAAGGGGAAAGCCAAAGGCAAGGGAGACAAAGCGGGCGAAGACAAGGAGGGAAAGACCGGGTCCGGCGGTGTGCCCAAGGCCGGTCCCGGCAACCCGGGCCCCTTCAGGGCCGTGAGGACCGGAACCCACAAGTACGTCGAGTACGAAAACGGGGAGGAGGAGCTCTACGACCTTGCGAACGACCCCTACGAGCTGGAGAACGTCTACGAGACTGCAGACCCCACCCTCGTCGAGGGCTTGAAGGCGAGGTTGGAGGCGCTGAGGGACTGCTCCGGCGACGGTTGCCGGGAGGCCGAGGACGGTGCTCCGTAGGCTCGGGTCCCTCGTAGGCTCTTCGTATCTATCAGATCCCTCGTGCCATGGGACCCGGGTCCCTGAGGCCCAGGTAGTGGACGAAAGCGTCGAGGTAGGCGCGCCCGATGCCCGCGAAGAAGAACTCTGCCTGCCTGAAAAAGGCCGAGATCGTCGCCCTGCGGATGGCGTGGTCTATCACCGCCTGGGGCGACTGCGGGGACTCTTCGCCCACGGCGTCGAGCAGGGCGAGCATCCTCAAGTAGGACTCGGCGAGCCTCAAGGCCTGCGGGTCCTCTAGGATCATCCACTCTACCTCGCGGGCCTCCTCGGGGGAGAGCTCGCTGGCGGCGTAGGCTCCTATCCTCTCCAGCACCTCCCACCTATCCGACCAGATCACAACCGGACCTTCCTGCCCGCGCAGGTTCCGGACGCCTCCGACCGTCGCGCCTTTGCCTTAAGCGGCGACGATTCGCCAGAGATCATTTACGTACCTCCTTACTGAGAAGAGAGTCTTCCTAAATCTCCCGCCCATGCGGGGCAGGACAGCAAGAACCTTTGCGGCGCGCCAAAAAAAGGCGCACCACTAGTAAGGAGTGACTAACCGGGGCGTTCTACGGCCAGCCGCGGAGAAGAACCGAGCTTGAAGGCTGCGCGGGTCCGCGACAACCCACCGACCCGCGAGAGGACCGGCAACAAGGCGAGGATTGCCAGGAGATCCAGGGTCACACCGGCGCCCGAGCCTCCGAAAGAACTTCCTACCGGCGGAGCGCCGGTAGGGAACCCGAAGGGGAACGGGCGCGGCATCCCTTCCCGGGCGCCGGAGCCGCCGCTCCAACGGCGGGTTCGACACCCGGGAACGACGCTTCCTCGAGCACCGGCCCGACGGTTGGGATCGCTTCTTCTCCGAGCGGCCGGGCTACGGGCTCGACCGCCTCGCCAACCGGCTCGGCCGCCGCCGGAATCGCCCCATCCAGGGCCGGCTCGACGGCCGGGAGCGTCTGCGCGAGGGCCGGTTCGACCGGTGGGTTTGCCTCTTCGAGGATCGGTTCGGCTTTCGGCAGCCTCGTCGTCGCCTCGTCGAGGATCGGCTCGGCTCTCGGCAGCTTGGTCTCTCCCTCTAGGGCCGGACTGGTGACCGAGGTTGCCTCGTCCAGGGCCGGTTCGACCACCGGCCTGGTTGTCTCCCTGGCCGCGTTCCTGACCGTCCCATCGTCTACCGGCGCCGGCTTGTCCGCTTGTGGCGCTGGGTCTCTGGCCGCGACGGATTCGACATCCTTGCCTCCGGCTCCCTCGTTGCCAGCGAGCTTGTTAACCTCTCCGGCGGCCTCCTGGACCGGTTTGGCGGCTCCTCCGATAGCCCCTTCGGCCGACTCTCCGTTCAGAGACTGTTTTCCCCCTTTGGCCTGGGCCTCTTCGCTGGCGAGGAGTAGGGCGTACGAGAGCGCTATGAGCACGCCGAGCAGAGCGAAGCCGAGCCGGCGCCGCGGGCCCGGCTGCTGCCATGGCTTCACGCTATCGTCGATATGGCGAAGCACCCTCTCCCTTCGGCATCCGAACGCTCCCGTCTCCTGTCCACATCTCCCGGAGAACCCTTATTCCCCAATACCTTACGTCACAAACGCGCCATTCACCGGCGCGCGAAATAACTATGGAGCGTCTCGGTCAGGTTCCCCGTCCGTCTTTCGGACGACGCCCTCCAGGAGAGCTCGATTGGGGACGCGATAGAGATAGCCGTCCCCAGAGCGGAGGGTTACGGCGGCGTGGCCGAGCTCCTCGACGGTACCCTCGATGCCGTCCACGGAGATCTCGTCTCCCACAGCGAGGCTTTCTTGCACGTAGCGGCCGGCGGCGATGTTGCCGGAGAGGGGGGCGAGGCCCTGGGCCAGGACGAGGGCGGCGACGATGCCGACGGTGGCAAACAGAACGATGGCGAGGAGGACCAGGAACGAGGTCTCCAGGCCGAGCTGGCTTGCGGCTACGAGGCCGGTCACGACGATCACCACGGCGAAGACGACGCGCCTGAAAATGTTTACACCGCGCAGGCCCGCGTTCTCGGCCCCACGGGCGACGAGGTCCGCCAGCCAGCCCGCGGCCATGACGCCCGCGATCATGATGACGAGCGCCACCAGCAGCCGCCCGGTGAGGTTGACGATCTCGTCCATCGTCTGCTCGAGCGAGGCGAGGCCGAGGACGCTCAGGGCGCCCGCCACCCCGGTCAGGAGGACGGCCCAGAAGAGGATGAGGCCCAGGAGCCGCGAGGGGCCGCCATCGTAGCCTAGCTGTCGCAGGGAGTTAGTGGCGCCGGTTCGGTAGGCGAGCTCGTCCAGCCCGAGCGCCCCGAGGAGACGGGCCGCCAGGCGTTGCAGCACTACCGCGACGACGAGCGCCAGGACCATCACGACCACGGCGCCCAGGAGCCTCGGGACGAACTCGGCCAGCGCGCCCCCGAGGTCTTCCAGCAACGTCCCTAGAGTATCCTCCAACTAAGCCTCCTTAGATCCCCCGCCCGGCGGGGCCCGGGGCCCTGAGGCCCAGGTAGTGGACGAAAGCGTCGACGTAAGCCCGACCGATGCCCGCGAAGAAGACCTCCGCCTGCCTGAAAAACGCCGAGATCGCCGCCCTGCGGATGGCCTGGTCGATCACCGCACCAGGCACCTGCGGGGACTCCTCGCCGATGGCGCCGAGCAGGGCGAGCATCCTCAGGTAGGACTCGGCGAGCCTCAGAGCCTGCGGGTCCTCTAGGATCAAGCGCTCTACGTCGCGGGCCCCCTGGGGGGAGAGCTCGCTGGCGGCGTAGGCCCCGATCCTCTCCAGCACCTCCCATTCCTTCGGCGCGATCACTGTGACCTACCCTCGCCGGATTCCCTGGAGAGCGCCACGAGTAAGGCGGCCCGGCCCCTGCTGACCCAGCCCTTGGCCGTGCCGTCGGGGACGTCCAGGATCTGCGCGACCTCGGCGTAGCTCAGCCCCTCCATGTGGCGCAAAACCAGCGCCGCCCGGTGCTCTGCTCGCACCCGTTCGAGGGCGCGGAAGAGCTCCTCGCGACGCTCGCCCGCCAGAGTGGCGGTCTCGGGGTCGTTCTCGACGTTGGCGACGGCGGGTATGTAGGGAGGCTCATCGCCGAACTCACGCGCTTCGCGTGCCTGCTCCTTGCGGAGTGTGCTCAAGCAGGTGTTCACCGTAATCTTGTAAATCCAGGTGCTGAAAGCGCTGTCACCCCTAAACTTAGGTAAATTCCGCCAGACCCGGATCCAAACCTCCTGGCTGGCATCCTGGGCCTCGTCGACGCCCAGTATCCGCGTAGCCAACCGGTACACGAGCCCCGAGTGGCCCCGAACCAGACGCGCAAAGGCTTCGACGTCGCCCTCCGCGGCCTTTTTCGCCAGGTTTTGGTCTTCAAAGGTCATGCGAAAGGCGTCCTCCGCCGCGCTGCCACCAGAACGGTTACCGCCGGCCTACTGTCTACGCCTCGTACCATAACAGACCCACACTCTCCTGCCACGGTTACAGGGAGCATCCGCTTCACTTCCGAAAATCTTTCGGGTTCCGTTGCAGAAACCGTAACGGAATCCTCCCTCCGGCGGTCAGAGTTGGTAGTGACATGAAAGATGAAAGCAGCCGTTTTCTTCTATTTCGTGGGGAGTTGGCTACATGTACGTGATGCACGTTATAGAGGTGCGGGAATGGGGCGAGGGAGGTGTGCTGGTCGAGCTTAGGGGGGAGTTCGACGGGCACAACCTCGAGGACTTGCGCCAGATCCTGGACTCCGTTGTTGCGCTGCGGCGTCCGACGATGGTGGACCTCTCCGGGGTGACCTTCCTCGACGTGGAGGCCACCCGCGAGCTGACGATCCGGTCCCGACTCTACGCCCACCACCTGACCTTTCGCAACCCTTCGTCCCAGGTGTGCGCGAGCGTTGCGGCGTGCGGGTTCGATGAGTGGTTCGACTTCCGCTCTGACCCGGAAGGTACGTCCTGCCGCCGGGCCTACGTACAGAAGAGCGGTGGGAGAATGGCCTCCTAGATTAGCGTCGCGAGGTTTTCGCGTCCACGGGTCCTGGCCAACCGGATCTTGGGGAGGCCCCGTGGGCGGCGTTTGCGGAGTTGGAGCGTGAACGATTCACGCGGAGATGGGTAGTCTGCTCTCGCGCACTTCCACGGGCAGCGCGCGTTTGATCTTGTCGAACTCCCCCTTCTCGGACTCGCCGATGAGCGTTGCCGCCACCCCGTCCTTGCCGGCGCGCGCCGTGCGCCCTATGCGATGCACGTACGTCTCCACGTCTTCGGGGAGGTCATAGTTGATCACGTGCGAGACGTTCGGGATGTCGAGGCCGCGCGACGCGACGTTCGTCGCGACGAGGATTCGTGTACGTCCCCCGACGAACGCGGCGAGCGTCTTGTTGCGCTGTGACTGCGACTTCCCGCCGTGCAGCAGGCCCGCCTTGTAGCCGTCCCGTTCGAGCTGGCGGTGTAGCTTGGTCGCCCCGTGTTTCGTCCGGCGGAACACGATCGCCAGAGGTTCTTTCTCGGCGTCGATCAGCGAGCGCAGGGCGCGCGTCTTATCGCGCCCGTGTACCAGGTAGTAGACCTGCTCGACGGTGTCGACCGTAGGCGCTTCCGACTCCACCGCGAGCCACCGCGGGGAGCGCATGTGGCGCTTCACCATGCCGCGTATCGCCCCCGGCATAGTGGCCGAGAAAAGGGCGGTCTGTCGCCCGTCCGGCGTATGCGAGAGGATGCGCCCGACGTCCGGCGCGAAGCCCATGTCGAGCATCCGGTCGGCCTCGTCGAGCACGAGGTAGCGCACCGATCCGAGCCTTAGCGTGCCCCTCTGCAAGTGGTCGAGGATGCGCCCTGGCGTGCCCACGACGACCATAGCGGAGCTGGCGGAGCGGTTCTTGAGCGCCTTGATCTGTGGTCCTATGGACACGCCTCCGCAGAGGACGACCGGACGAACCGGCTCGTAGTGGGACAGGTTTGTAAGCTCGGCTGCGGCCTGCGTGGCGAGCTCCCGGGTGGGTACGAGCACGAGCGCCTGTATGCTCCGCGCCTTCGGGTCGATTGCCTCGATCAGCGGTATGGCGAAAGCGGCCGTCTTGCCGCTGCCGGTCTGCGCGAGACCGACGACGTCCTCCCCGCTCAGGAGCGCGGGCAGCGCCAGCGCCTGGATGGGGGTCGGGGTCTCCCATCCCTGGTCGGTCACGGCCTTCCGGACCTGCTCGGAGACGGGGAGATCGGTGAACGAGACCCGCGGGGCCTCGGTTAGTGTATTCGGCGTCAAATTACTGATCTGTGCGGAGGCTGCTAAACGCTGTGGTAGGATCGGCTCATGGACAACTCACTTTCAAAGGAAGCCACAGACTGGCGCGAGGGAAGGCGCTTGAGAGCCTGGGAGCTCAAGAAG
>JAIVIG010000382.1 GCA_020200675.1 Actinomycetota bacterium | reverse complement strand
GCTCCCTATCGAGCGAGGTGCCTCCAGAAGAATAGTCTCTGAAGTCCACATTTTGCATAGCCCCAGTCCAGCCCTTGTACCCGTGTCAGCCTTCGCTGACCGCAACTGTCACGTGATGTTCGTAGGACGCTGCGCCCCCCTCTGAGGCACGGGATCGGGGCGGAGCGGCTTACCGAACCTCGTAGAAGTGACTTTTCGAATGTTCGGCTTGCTCGACCCAAGTAGCGAGGCAAGATGTCCCCGCAAAAAATACTGCATTTGAGTGATGCGGCGAGTGGGAAGCAGAATAACCGAGAGAATCTTCGGTATCGCGAGGTGTCATACTGCTAACCCATAGATTGTAAAGCCTTAAAAGCTTCCTCCACGTGCTTCTCCACGCCGCGCTGAGAGGAGAAGAGGTGCCGCACAACGCCCTCTTTGTCCATGACGTAGGTCACCCTGCCGGGGAAGAGACCCAAGGTTGTTGGCACCCCGTACAGACTCCTGACTTTACCCTCCTCGTCGCTGAGCAAGGTGAAGGGCAGGGCGTGTTTTGCAGCGAAGCTTCTGTGCGACTCCACGGAGTCTGAGCTTATCCCTATAACCTCGGCATTGAGTTTGCCGAAGCGCTCGTAGTCGTCCCTGAACGCACAAGCCTGTTTGGTGCACCCTGGGGTATCGTCCTTAGGGTAGAAGAAGAGAACCACGGGCTTGCTCCCCAAGAAGTCCTTGAGGTGAACCATCTCTCCCGATTGCGAGGGCAGAGTGAAGTCGGGAGCCTTCGATCCCACACTCACGCTGTCCTTCGTTCGAAAACCCATGGGCTTACCTCCTGGATGCCGTAGCGCTTTGTCATCCGAGGCCGATTGTATGGTGGGCGCTAACTTCGGTGCGTGAAAGCGTCGACGTTTCTGAGGAGACTTTAGAATTTCCTTAACTGCCGAAGGTGTCCACGATGTACACACAGCCACGACCCAGGGCCAACTATCCTTTCCCATCTTGTATCTGATCCCCACCCCGACACAACATCTTGCGGTCGTGTACGAGCCCTCGCGGGACAGGCTAACATCCTAGTGGCCGTAGGGTGGACGTGGGGGAGGACATGTCCGGGTATACGGGGCGTAACACCGGGACGCTGAGGGTCACGATCAGGGAAGCGGCCGCCCGCCTCGAAGTGACCGAAGCGGCTATCAGAAAGCGCATCCAGCGGGGCTCTCTGGACAAGGAGCTGGGTAGCGACAGCAGGGTGTAGGTGTACCTCGACCTGAGACGGACATGTCTCATCCTAAGTCACAGGTGCACCATGATCCTCTGGTTGAGGAATTGGTCGCGGAACTAAAGGACCGGGTTGCCTTCCTCAAACGGGCGCTGGATCGGAGGAGTGTGGAGGCCAAGCGCTACCAGCAGATCGTCGCGGGGCTCATGCAGACCAACAACCAGCTCGCCACCCAGATGCACCAGCTGGAGGCACCTCAGGAGCCGCTAGGAGGCCCTCAGAGCGCGGAGGAGAGGCCGGATAGGGTAGATGCCCGCCCGGCTACCGGAGGCGCTCAGGAGGGTGCGGAGCATCCCTGGTGGCGGAGAATGTTCGGAGAGTAGGTCGACCCGATGATTGAGCAACCATGGTGGCTGGTGGCTGCTGTGCTGGTCGTCGTCGCCGGGCTGTTGTGGTCCTTCTTCGACGGGTGGGTGCGTCCGTTAGCGCGAGTACCCCTAGTGGTGGCGCTGACCCCGGTGGTCGCGATGGTTGCGGCGGTGGTGGGGATCACGCTGTCCGTAGCGCTGAGCGGCCCATACGAGCCGCCGCCAAGGACGACCGAGCGAGCGGAGCCCACCACCGCGACGCCCATCCCTTCGAGGAGCCCTGAGAGGACCGAGGAGACGACCGAGCGGACGGCTTCCCCCTCCCCGACCGCTTCTCCCTCGCCCACGGCGTCTCCTTCGGCTACCCCTTCTTCTTCGGCCTCTCCGTCTCCTTCGGCTTCTCCTTCGGCCTCACCGAGTCCATAGTGGCGAGGCGCAGGCAGCAGCCCCGGGCAGGGACGCGGGGATGGTTCCTAAATATCCACCAGCGCAGCCCCGGTCCAACATGAGCCTACGTGGCCACCCAGTAGGGTGTTGAATAACAGCACGAGCAGAACCAGCACGGGTAGGGTAGCGTGTGATGACTACCGAGGGTCCTCGTTCGGTGCCGGAGGCACACCGCCCGTTGTACGAACCCGGAGACCCAGTATGGGTGGGGCGTTCGCGGAGCTCGGAGCGGGAGGGCACCGTCCTGCGCTGGCTTGGCGAAGGCTTCTACAGTGAGTCTGTCGCCGGACAGGAAGGGGTACGGATCCTCGAGGAGGGTCTCCTTCATCCGCGCCGAGAAGACGAAGCGGGCTGAGGTTCCAAACTTATTCACCGAAGTGCCAGAAGACGTGTTCTGCGAAGTTAGCGCGGGGGTTGCTCGAGTGGCATCATGGTCACATTGGGGGAAAGTCACTGCCTCTCGAGGGAGGCGGAGGGAGAAGGAGGCAACCTGTGTCAGAGGAGCGCCCACAACAGAACACCGACGACGCCGAAGAAGCACCCGCTGTTAGCCAAGAAGCCGATGGCCAAGATCCAGACGTGCTGCTGGACGTCTCCAACCTCGAGGTCGACAGAATAACCCTAGAGGTCGAGGATCTGAGGGCTCACGTCTCGATCCTGGCAGAGCTTGCCAATCTCTTGAGCCTATCGGTCGGAGTCGATGCGAGGCTCGACCGAGTCAAGCTGGAGATAGAGGGCGTAGAGGCAAAGGTACTCTTGAAGGTGCGGCTCAAGCACGTGCGCGCCATCTTGGAGAAAGCCCTCGACACCCTCGCCGAAAATCCTGAGATCTTGCGCATATTGGCTCGCTCGCTTAGCCGCTTGGTGAGGGAGAGTTTGGGGGAAACCCTTAGCACACTCAATGAGGTCTTGGAAGGGCTGGAGGTAGGCGACACGGTTGACGAGGCACTCAGGGGGAGGCTGGAGGAGGTTCGCACCACCCTCGAGGAGGTATTGGAGCGCTCGGAAAGAGGAGTCGAGGGCACGGCTCAGAGACGGTTGGGTGAGGGGCAGGGCAGCGACCCGGCAGGGTCTCCCTAGATGAGTGTTGCGAGGATGTCAGGCCCACAGCTCCTTGATGCGGCCTTGAGGGCGACCGAGCAGCCGGTTGATGTAGAGACCGTAGGTGTAGGCCGTCACCTTCGTCGCGATCCTGGTGACCAAGCCCGTGAGCGTCTTGGCCAGCGTCCCATCCATACCGAAGACGCACTTGAGGGTCGCGAAGCACACCTCCACCTGCTGGCGGATCGGTGGGCGCCGATCGGCCTTTTCGGTCGCCAGCAGGATGCTGCGCTCGGCCAGCTCTCCCTCGAGCTCGCCGCTGCGATAGGCCAGATCCCCCAAGAGCCTCCTTGCGACCTCCCCCTCACCGAGGCCAGCTCCGGCCAGCAGTTCCCGCACGAGGAGCGCGTCCCCGACGTTCGCCGCCGTCAGTTCGTAGGAGAGGGGCACGCGGTTGGTCGAGCACAGGAGGTGCAGTTTCACCCCGTAGACGGCGAAGGAGCCCCACCTAACCCACGCTGCTCCCTCAAACCCGGCCGACTGCGAGACCTGCCTGGGATGCAAAACCGAAAGCAGCGTCGAGTCCACGATCAGGGTCTCCGGCTCGCCTACGAGTTCCGCAAGGACCACACGCCGCAACGGCTCCACGAAGCGCCGAAGCCTGCGCAGGCGGCGGTGGAAGGAGGAAGGGTGGAGACCTACGACCCCGGGGAACAGGTGAGAGAAGAACCGCTCGGCGTCTCGCAGGAACGAGCGCTCGCTCTCCACGCTGCGCAACTGCTGGAGGAGCGCCAGGGTCAGGATCTCGGAGTCAGAGAGCCGCTTTATGGACTCGTAGCTCTTCGCCTTCGGGTTGAGATGGGCGTAGGCGTCGTCGGTGAGGCAGAAGAGCACGGTCACGGCGTCTTCCGTTCGGGCGAACCCTTCGGTATGGTGAAGGCGGGCCATCTGTTGCTCCTTGTGGTGGGGAGTCGGATGGCCCTCGTTGTACGCCGGGATCACCACCGAGACCGGTGGGGCGTAGTTCGAGGTGAAGAGTTCGGAGAAGCCGGAGAAGGCCTCGCGCCGGACGTAATCGGCTATCTCGGCGAAGGAGATGAGGTACAGGACCAAGTACACCCCGTTGATGGCGAGGAAGTAGCCCAGGACGAAGTAGTTGACGGCGAGTACGAATTCGCTAGGACTCATGGGCTTCCGCCATGGTCTGCCGCAGGGCGGCGCGCGTCCTCTCGTCCGGCAGGGTCCGGGCGAGGCGCTCCAGGTACCGCACGGCGCCGGCCCTGACCATCGCCCGTATCATGGCGCGAGCGCTCTCGCCTCTCTCGTCCGGTGCCGTCAACTCCCCCGCCACGCGTCGGGTGATGCCCCGCTCCTCCAGGGCGGCGGCCCGGTCCCGGGCGAAGTGATCCTCGCTCTCGAGGAGCCGGGCGAGGGCGCGCTCCCCGGCAGGTCCCATGTTGGCCAAGGCTCGGCTCGCGTTCATGCGTACCCACCACTCCTTATCTACGGCCAACCTCTGCAGGGGCGGGATGGTCGATAGTTCTC
>JAIVIG010000123.1:9092-11687 GCA_020200675.1 Actinomycetota bacterium | reverse complement strand
CCCCGCAAGAAATCTTCGAGCATGAGAACGTTCATGTCCTCGCCCATGTACGTCCAGGAGGTGTTTCCGGTCTCGTGGTCGAAGGTCGTAAGGCGCCGGGCGAAGGCGTCGACGTCCAGGACGCCAGAGCTGCCGGTGATCCGGAGCGTCACGTCGCCCCAGGTCGGGTAGCCCTTCCCGCGGGACCAGCTCGGGTCTATGGTCGCGAAAGCCCCGTCGGCAATGACGCCGCCCTCGAACTCCAGCGTCAGGATGGCGCCGTCATCGATCCCGTCGGCGCCGAAGAAAGAGCCGATCTCGGCGTAGACGCTCTTCGGCTCGGCGCCGAACATCCAGTGGAGCGCGTCGGCGACGTGGACGGTGTGATCCATGACCGCTCCACCGCCCGCCAGCTCGGGGTCGAGAAACCAGCCGCCCGGGATCTGGCCGTGGTTCGTGCCGTTGACCGCGAGCACGCGCCCGATACCGCCCGAGCAGACGATCTCCCTTGCCTGCCTGACGGCGGGCAGATAACGCACAGGGAAGGCGATCCGGAACTGTCGCCCGGTATCCTCAGAGGCCCGGATCATGGCCCGCGCGTCCTCGACCGTGGTGGAGATCGGCTTCTCGCAGAGCACGTGTGCCCCGGCTTCGAGAGCAGAGATCACATGCCTGGCGTGGTTGCGGTTCTCGGAGCAGACCACCACAGCGTCTACGGCTTCGAAGAGATCCTGCGCGTCCTCAAAGAAACGAACGCCGAACCCATCGGCCGCCTCTCGGCCGCGAGAAGCGTCGTCGTCCGCTACCCCGACGAAGTCGGCGGAATCGAGCGCGGCGAGCGCGGTCGCGTACTGCGGAGCGTGGACGTGCGCGAAGCTGACGACGCCGACCCTGACGCTCATCCGCCCCCTCCCGGCGCCACCGGCCTGCCGGTCTTCACGGACTCGATGGCGGCGTGGCCTATCTTGAGCGCCTCGTAGGCGTCCTGCGCGCCCACGATGGGTTCCTCATCCGTCGCGGCGCAGCGGATGAAGTGTTCGAGCTCCGTCTGAAATGGGCTCTTCCCGGTAATGACGTCGGGACTCTCGGCGGGACCGGTTGCTCCGCCGAGGAGGCGTACTGGTTCCGGGCCCGTGCTGTCGGCGGTGACCATCGCCCGGCTCCCGGCCACTTCGATCGAGTAGTTGAACGGCCCAGGATAGCCCCACTGGCCCTCGACGTGGGCGATGGCGCCGCCTTCGAAGCGCAGCGTGATAAGGGCGTAATCGAGACGGTTGTACTCGCGTCCCAGCACGCCGCGGGCATAGACCCTCTCGACCTCCCCCAGAGTCCAGCGCAGAAAGTCGAAGTCGTGGATGACCAGGTCCAGTAGCACCCCGCCGCTCATCCGCCAGTCGGCGTACCAGTCGTTCCACCCGGTCAGGAAAGGGGAGCGGCGGCTGGTGCGCGCCACGCCGACCGTGCCGAGTTCCCCGGCATCTATCATCTCCTTGATGCGGACGTACTCAGGGAAGAAGCGGACGACGTGACCGACGAAGAGCCGTTGTGAGCTCCCGTCGAAGGCCTCGATGATCGCCTCGGCGTCTTCGAGGCTGCGTGCTATGGGCTTCTCGAGGATGACGTGCTTGCCGTCCCTGGCAACTTTGAGGGCAAGGTCCCTGTGGTACGAGGTAAGTAGGCAGACGTCCACCACGTCCACTTCCTCCGCCGAGACGAGATCCTCGTAAGAGGAGTACGCCCTCGTCCCGATGACCGCGGCGCCCGCGGCGGCGATCTCGGGGAGGGCATCCGCGACGCCCACCACCTCTACCTCGGGCATGTTCGCGTACGCACCGAGGTGTATGGCGCCGATGAACCCCGCCCCGATGACGCCAACCCTCATCCCTCCTCCGTGGTTGTCGCGTCCAAGAGCTTCCTCTCGCTAGGTTCGGGACCCGGCAAGTCTAACCGAGCGTCGCACCTTTTTTTGGTCCGGGATCAAACGCCCTCTCCCCACTCCCTGGTCACTGCGTCGAGCTTGTGCAGGCGTTCCCGGATCTTATCCGTCCGTAGCTGTTGGAGGGAGGTGGTTCTGGAATGGGCGATCCGCCGCTCTTCGAGAGCTCGCTTCATCTCCTCGGGGGCTGGACCGCCGGGCAACGTCCGGATCTCCACGAAGCGTGCCGGGTCGAGGGAGCGGGAGATCAGGTCCCGGCTCAGACCGAGTGGCTCCCCGATCACGTCCTCCGCGGCCCGGTCCACGAGCCCGGGTGAGATCCCACCTCCCTCGACGCCCTCAGCCGCGGCCAGCTTGACAAGCGCCGTCACGACCGCGTGTGCGGTCCGGAAAGAGAGCCCTCGCTCCCTGACGAGCGTGTCCGCGAGCTCCGTGACCGTCGAGTAGCCTGCCGCGGCCCTCCTAAGCAGCAGCTCTTTGTTCACCTCCATCGTGCCGACCACGGCCGCGAGCAGGCGGTAGAGCCCGTCCGCCGTCTCCAGAGCTCGCCAGAGGTACGGCTGGAGGTCGTCCTCCGTGTCCACGATGTCCCCGAACGGCGTGTTGTGGAGCATCGCGAGGACCGTGCTGGCGTCCCCGACGCCGGCGGAGAGGAGCGCCCTCGCGTGCTCTAAAGAGAC
>JAIVIG010000123.1:0-8918 GCA_020200675.1 Actinomycetota bacterium | reverse complement strand
ACCAGAGGAGCAGGTCGTTCGCGAAACGGCCCAGCCCGAGGAAAGAGAGCTGGAGAGCGGAGGCCGCCTCCCCGAGGTAGTCCGCGCCGCCGATGGCGTCGTAGGAGTTCTCGACCAGGCCGTCGAAGCCGAGGAGCCCGGCCAGGCGGCTGCGGTCTATGGCGAACCCTGAGGTCGTCAGGGCCGCCGCGCCCAAAGGGCTCCTGTTGCAGCTCTCGAAAGCCGCCCCGATGCGACGGAGATCCCTCGCGAGGGAGTCGTGGACCGCGACGAGGTAGTGGGTGAGCGTCGTCGGCTGCGCCTGCTGCGTGTGCGTGTAGGCGGGCATCACGGTCTCCAGGTGCTCGGACGCCACCGCGAGAAGGACGCCTTGCAGATCCAGCAGCGACTCCTCGACGCGGAGCAACCCGTCGCGCAGGACCATACGGTACATGGCAACGCCCAGGTCGTTGCGGCTCCGTCCGAGGTGGAGGTTGCCGGAGGCCTCGCCCGCCGACTCGGAGATGAGGTGCTCGACGTGGAAGAAGAGGTCCTCGAACTCACCGGTGTAGGAGGAGGCGCGAATCTCGTCTTCGTTCAGCCCGGATATCGCCCTCGCGACGGAGTTCGCATCTTTCTGGGGCATCAGGTCCTGCTCGACCAGCACGATCAAATGCGCCTTGTGGGCCGCGAGCATTGCCGGGAGCAGGTGGCGCTTGGCGTTCTCGTAGGCCGGCTCGAGCACGACTTCCCGGTAGGTTGCCCCCGGGAAGCTACTCCCCTCCCTGGCGAGGATTGACTCCCGGCTCTCCAAATCTTTCCCTACGATTGCTGTCCCTGCTCGATGAACTTCTCCAGCTCGCTCTGGAGGGTCTGCGCCGCCTGCTCGGGTGTCACTTCGCCGGTGAGGGAGGCGTTGAACTGCTCGGCCATCTCCAGCGACATGTCCGAGTAGTACGGCGAAACCGGCCGCGGACGGGTGTTCTGGAGTGCCTCCCTGGCGAGGGCGACGACCGGCACGCTCTCCTGGATCTCCTGGTCGTCGTATAGCGCCGTCAGCGTCGGCAAGAACGATCCCTCGACCGCCCGGAACTCCTGCTGCTCGGGGGCGGTCATGAACTTGATGAACTCCCAGGCGGCATCCTGGTTCTCCGAGGTCGCGTTGATCAACAGCGGCTGATCCCCGACCGTGCCGTTGCCGGGCTGTCCGTCCGCCGACGGCAGCTCGGAGATCCCGACCTGCTCCGGCCTGACCTCCGACTCTGCGGGGTCGCTCAACAGGGCGTACACGTATGGCCAGTTGCGCAGGAATACGGCGTCGCCGTTCAGGAAGGTCCCGGCCGACTCGTCCTCCCTGTAGATCGCGACGGCCTCGGGGGCTACGCCACTCTCGATCATGCTTCGCTCCGTCGTGAGACCCGCGACCGCCTCAGGGCTGCCGATGAGAACCCGGGTGGAGTCGTTCGGGTCCAGCGCCTCCCCGCCGTGCGTCCAGATGTACTCGAGGCCGTTGCACACCCCGCCCTCGTAGTTGGCTCCCTGGAACATGAAGCCGAACTTCGTTCCCGAATCCTGCTTGACCTTCAGGGCCTGCTCCTGGAGCTCTTCCCAGGTCTTCGGCGGCCCGGCGAAACCGCTCTCCTCCAAGGAGGTCCTTGCGGTAGTAGAGCAGGCCGGTGTCGGTGTACCACGGCATGGCATAGGCCTTGCCCTCGTAGATTATGGCCTCGACGGAGCCGGGCAGGAAGTCGGCTCGCATATCTTCGGTGAAGCGGTCGGAGAGGTCAGCGATCCAGCCGTTGGCGGCCAGTTGCGCCGTCCAGATGATGTCCCCCAGGATCACGTCTATGTTCTTTCCTCCGGCCTGCAACTCGGTGCGGAGCTGGTCGAAGCGCTGACCCGTGTCCGCAGCTCCCTCACGGAAGATGACCTTGTACTCGCCCTTGTGCTGCTCGTTGAACTTCTGGACCAGCTTGCCAGCGGTCTCGGTATCGTCGGGCGCGGAGGTGAAGACCAGCTCGATCGGGCCTCCGCCCTGCTGCTGTCCCCCGCCGCATCCCGCGGCCCCCAGCAATGCCGCCCCGGCGAGTCCGGTCCCGCCTACTTTCAGGAAATCTCGCCCGGTGCTTGGCGTCGTTCATCCGTGTCTCCTTTCCGTCCTACTCGAGCAGCCACTCGTGGTCGGGGTCTCTTTCGACCCTTCACTCGCGCGTCAGCCTCGGCCAGCTCGTCCTCCCAAGGCTTCGGTTACCGCTGGCTCATCACCGGAAGGACTTTCGAGCCGTCGCGCCGGCTCCAAGCATCGAACCCGGCGGCAGCTTCTCGGCAAACACGCGCGTGAACATCTCCATGCCAGCATTTTATGCTCTCTTGATTCCCCCCGATACAGGGTTTGCTGGCGCGGTGGTACCCGCGTCCACACTATCCGCGGAATGTTAATCACACAGTGGCAGCAGGCTCTCGTAACACCGGCGGGCGGCCTCCTTTGCGGGGAGCCGCCACAGCTCCGCGTTGAACAACTCGATGGAGAAGAAGCCGTCGTAGCCGCCCCGTTCGAGCGTCGCGATGATCTCGCGAAGGTCGAGCACGCCCTCTCCCGGGAGGACGCGGTCGGAGTCGCGGTGGGTGAGATCCGCCGGTTTATCCGGCATGTCGTTTACGTGGACGTGCTTGATCCACCGCACGGCGTCGGCGTCGAGATCGCTCAGCTTCGTCGGGGTGACGTGATAGTGCGCGGTGTCGAAGAGCACGCCCACCCTGGGATGTTCGGCCTTCTCGGCGACCCGCACCGCGCTCGGGAAGCTCTTGACCACCGGCGACCAGTTGAACTCGAGGGCGACATCCACGTCGAGGCCCTCGATGCTCTGGGCCAGATCGCTCAGTGCAAACGCTATCGCGTCCAGCGCCTCGACGGATACCTGCTCGGGACCGTCGGTACCTACGATCAGCCTGTCACCGCCCAGATCGTGTACCAGCCGCGCGTTCTCTGCGTTGGCCCTCAGGTTGGGAAGACGGGCATCCGGCGAGCCGAAGCATGCCACCTCCAGTTGGGAGCCGGCGACGACGCGAAGGCCGTAGGATTCGAAGAGCTCCCGTGTCTGCTCGACGGTGTGCCCGTCGTCGAGCCAGTCTTTGACGAGGTTCAGGTGCGGTTCTGCGCAGCGGAATCCGGCGGCGGCGTGTGCCTCCAGCGCCTCTTCCAGGTTTCGATTCGAAGTACACTGCGAGTTGATGGCGAGCTGCCCGGCTCTCATGTTATTTGACGACCTCCAATCTGGCGCGGGCGCGTCGAGCTATCCCTCCCGTTCCAGGAGCCACTCGTGGTCGGGGTCGTTCTTCACCTTCCACTCTCGCACGGGGCCTGCCATGACGTTCAGGTAGTAGAGGTCGTAGCCCGGCGGCGCGGAGACGGCGTGGTAGCCTCGGGGCACGAGCACGGTGTCGTCGTCCTTGACGGTCAGCGTCTCGTCGAGCGAGCGGTCCTCCGTGTAGACCTTTTGGACGGCGAAACCCTGTATGGGTTGGATCTTGTGGTAGTAGGTCTCTTCCAGGTAGGTCTCGTGCGGGCGGTCATCCTGGTCGTGCTTGTGCGGAGGGTAGCTCGACCAATGGCCTTGAGGCGTGACGACCTCGACGACAAGCAACCTTTCGGCCGGGCGGTCCTCCATCAGGATCGGGTGTATGCGCCGCTCCATGTTTCCATAGCCGCGCACCTCCACCTCTATGTCCTCGGGCCGCACGAGCAAAGGGTCCGTCCCGCTCCGGGCCGGCGCCGAGGCCACCGCCAGCTCAAGGTAGGTGACGGCCTCGACGCGGTAGTCCGTCCCTGGCGGCAGGTAGACCGCGTAAGGCCGGCCCTCGAAGACGCTGTCGCGCTCCCCGATACCCTTCCACTCGTCGTCGGGGGTGGAGATGGTGCAATATCCGGAGAGGACCACAAGGCAGACCTCTTCGGCGTCCGCGCGACGCTCGACGGTCCGCCCGTCCTCGAGCCGCAGGGCCTCGAAGCCCACGTACTCCCACCCGGCGGTCTCCGGGGTGACCTTCACGACGCTGCCGTCCGCGTCCGGCCGCTCCTTGATGCTGACTATCAGATCTGCCACACCAAGATTCCTCCTTACAGGTAACGGCGCTCCGTCTGCTTTCCTTCGGCGTACTCCTTGCGCGAAGCGACCACGGAGTCCATCTCGGAGACCTCGGCTACCGGCACATCCCAGAAAGACTCGTAGCTCGGCACGCCCTCGTAGCGGTCCACGGGGATGTGGATCACGACGGTCCAGTCTACCTCCTTGGCCTCGGCCAGAGCCCCCTGCACTCGTACCCCATGCACGAGTAGCCGTACTCGACGTGGTAGCCTTTCGGGTCGCGCGTGCGCCATAGCTTGTGCAGGTCGCCCGGCATCGAGCCCGCCGCACACACCACCACGTCCTCTGGCTCCGAGAACGAGTTGACAGCCCCTATGACCTCGCTCTGCGCCGGCAGAGGCGCGTGCCCCAGCGTGTACAGCCGCTCGACCTCCCTGTCCCACTCCTTCGAGGCCCGCTCGCTCTTCTCCCTGTACTCGCTTTCCACCTCGTAGCCGGAGAGCAACTCTGAGAGGGCTTCGAGCGTGGCTCGGGCGTCGCCGACGAGCGCGAGGCCCGCGTGCTTGTGGGCGTCGAAGTCTGCGACGTTTATGTTTACGAAGCGCACCTCGGGGTTCTGGAAGGCGGTTTTGGAGGCGGTGGTGAAGTCGCTCCAGCGGGTGCCCACACCGATGACGAGGGCGGCTTCGCGGGCGGCGCTGTTCGCGGCGAAGGTGCCCGTCGCCCCTACGGCGCCCAGAGCGAGGGGATGGTCGTAGGGCATCGAGCCCTTCCCGGCCTGCGTCTCCCCGACCGGGATGCCGGTCTGCTCGACGAGACGCCGCAAGGCTCCGGTTGTTCCAGAGTAGATCACACCTCCCCCGGCCACGATCATCGGCCGCCTGGTGTTCCGGATCAGCGCCGCCGCACGTTCCAGCGACTCCTCATCCGGTAGCGGGCGTCCTATACGCCAGACGCGCTTGTCGAAGAACTCCTCGGGGAAGTCGTAGGCCTCCGCCTGCACGTCCTGGGGCAAGGCCAGCGTAACCGCGCCGGTCTCGGCCTGGTTGGTCAAGACCCGCGTGGCCGCGAGCGCCGCGGGGATGATCTGCTCGGGGCGGTTTATGCGGTCCCAGTATTTCGACACCGGCCTGAAGCAGTCGTTTACGGAGAGGTCGCCGTCGTGCGGCGACTCGAGCTTTTGCAGGACGGGGTCAGGGACGCGCGAGGCGAAGACGTCGCCGGGCAGGAGCAGCACGGGCAGGCGATTTATGGTGGCGAGCGCAGCCCCCGTGACCATGTTGGTCGCGCCAGGGCCTATGGAGCTCGTGCAGGCGAAGGCCCCGAGACGGTTTTTCATCCGGGCGTAGGCGGAGGCGGTGTGGACCATCGCCTGCTCGTTGCGGGCCTGGTAGTAGGTGAGCTCGCCCGAGTACTGCTGCAACGCCTGGCCTACGCCCGCGACGTTGCCGTGGCCGAAGATGCCGAAGCACCCGGCGAAGAAGCGACATTCCACCCCGTCGCGCTCCACGTACTGGTTCGCCAGGAACCTGACCAGCGCCTGGGCGGTCGTCAGACGCACCGTGCCCATTACCGTACCTCCTCCAGCCTGCACGACAGCTTCAGTCTTAGAAGACAGCCGCTATTACGCTACCGATCCCCTAACCGTCGGTCTCATTCGCCGACGCTTCGGATCCGATTCCTTGGAGTTCGGCGCTGAGCTTGTCCAGCTCAGCACCACCGGCCATCATCTTCTCCAGCTCTCCGATACTGATCTCGCCCTTATCGAAGGTGCCAACGCTGCGTCCATGATTGAGTACGGTGAACCGATCCCCGATCGCGTAAGCATGGTACACGTTGTGGCTGATGAAGATCACTCCGATCCCCTGCTCACGGGTCTGGGCGACGTAGCGCAGGACGATGGCCGCCTGCTTGACCCCCAAAGCGCTGGTCGGCTCATCTAGGATCAGCACCTTCGCTCCGAAGTAGACGGCGCGGGCTGTCGCCACCGATTGGCGCTCCCCGCCGGACAGTGTGGTCACGGGCTGTGCGGGGTCGCGGATGTCGATGCCGATCTTGTGCAGCTCTTCGTAGGTTACGCGGTCGGCTTTCGCCAGGTCGAAGCGTTTGAACGGTCCTCTGCCCTTCGTCGGCTCGCGCCCGATGAAGAAGTTGCGGGAGATGCCCATCAACGGGATCATCGCCAGGTCCTGGTAGACCGTGGCTATCCCACGGTCGATGGCATCGCGCGGCGAGCCGAACAAAGTCTCCTCGCCGTCCACCAGCAGCGTGCCCTTGTCGGGCCGGTGAACGCCGGAGAGCATCTTGATCAGGGTGGACTTCCCGGCTCCGTTGTCCCCGAGCAGACACATAACCTCGCCGGCGTAGACGTCCATGGAGACATCCTCAAGAGCAATGACCGAACCGAAGTACTTCGAGGCGTTACGGACCTCGATAATCGGCGTTGAGCTTGCCGTCCGTGTTGGCGTTGTTTCTGTCATCAGCGTGCCTCCGATGCTCGCTTGCGTATGACGTTGTTGAAGAGCACCGCGACCAGCAACATCACCCCGACGAAGACCAGGAACCAGTCGGTGTTGACGCCGGTGAAGAAGATGCCTTGCTGCACCATGCCGAAGATGAGCGCGCCGAACAGCGCGCCGACCACCGAGCCGTACCCGCCGGTGAGCAACACCCCCCCGATGACGGAGGCGGCGATGGCTTGCAGCTCCAAGAGCTCTCCGCGGAGAACGTCGGCGGAACCCGCGTCGAGCACCTGGATAGTCGCGAGCAGCGCTGCGGAGAGGGCGGTGCACATGAACAGCAGGATCTTCACCCGATTGACCGGCACGCCGACGTTGCGGGCAGCGTTCGCGTCTCCTCCGGCCCCGAAGATCCAGTTGCCGAACGTCGTTCTCTGCAGCACCCAGGTTCCCAGCACGGCCAGCACCAGCCACCATACGATGGTAACCGAGAAGCTCCCGAAGGTCCCCGCGAACAGCGGCGTCAGCGGGCTACCGGAGGTGGCGTCACCCAGCCCTAACTGCGTACGCCCGGTCAACAGTCGCGCAAAACCTATGGTGAGGCCGCGTAGCGCAAAGAGCATCCCCAGGGTAACGATGAACGAAGGAAGCCCGGTCCTGATCACCATGTATCCGTTAAAGAACCCGACGGCCAGCGCCACCGCGAAGGCGACCAGCACCGCCGCCCACAGCGGCCAGCCGTACTCGGTCGTGGCTATCGCGATGATCATACCCGCGGCACCGACCATCGAGCCCACGGAGAGGTCGAACTCCCCGGCTATCATAAGCATCGCTACCGGCACGGCAACGATGCCGAGCTGCGCCGCCACCTCCAGGTAGCTGGCCGCTCCGCCCGCGGTGAGGAACCCGCTGTCCCCCGGTCACGAACGATGGTCCCGTCGGCACCGCAGTGACGGGTGAGAGCCTGTACTGGATGTAGGTGACCAGTGTGACGGCCGAGGCGTAGGTTTGCAGGAACATTTGCTGATCGATGGCGAACAGCAGGTCGCCGTTCTGCACGGCCTTGAGCACGTCGGGCGAGATGTCGAAGGTGGCAACCTTGACCGAATCCTGCCTGCCGGCGGCTTCGACCGCTCTCAGCGCCTGCGCGGCAGCTTCGGGGCCGAGCGTCAGCAACCCCTCCACATCCGGGTTTTGCCTCAGCGCCGTCTCCATCCCGCTCCGCATGGCGGTGGGATCGGAGCCGTCCACCGCTATCTGCTTGACGCTGCCCCCGACTCCTTTGTCGAAGCCTTCGCACCTCGTCTCCAACGTAAGCTGGCCCTGCTGGTGGTTGACGCAAAGTGCGTTCTTTATCCCCGCATCCGCCATGCGCTCGCCGGCCGCGACGCCGGCCTCCAGTTCCGTCTGCCCGTAGTAGGTCTGAGTGCCGAGCTCCTCCCAAACGTCCAAACCGGCGTTGAACAGTACGACGGGTATGCCCTGGTTGACAGCTTTCTGGACCAGGGGTCCTAACGCGTCGGGGTCCGGGACCGTCGCGGCGATCCCGCTCGGGTTCGCGGCTATGGAGGCCTCGAAGA
Source organism: Actinomycetota bacterium (assembly GCA_020200675.1). Taxonomy (GTDB): domain Bacteria; phylum Actinomycetota; class Rubrobacteria; order Rubrobacterales; family Rubrobacteraceae; genus Rubrobacter_F. The sequence goes on along the minus strand of JAIVIG010000123.1, from coordinate 815 downwards.
TCTGCTGTATCTCGGGTATGCTGAACTGGTCTGGTCCGCGGAACTGCACGTCCACACCCATGTCCTTTGCGGCCTGCTCCGCGCCGTTCTGCATTATCGCGGTGTTCGGGTCCGGGGGGATCATGTGGGTCGGCATCTCGATGCGGATGTCCCCGCGGCTGGTGAGCCCGCCTGCCTCACCGCCCTCGTCGCCCTGCTCCGCGCCGCCGCAACCGGCGACCCCGAACAGCGCAGCGCCGGCGATGCCGACGCCCCCTGCCTTCAGGAAGTCCCTGCGGCTAAACCCTCTCTCCATCATCGAGCCTCCTCCGTCTCTTTCCCTGTTCACGTTATTGCCTCCTTTCCGGTTCAGGCAATCTTTTCGAGTTGTCGTTGCAGGTAAGCAAAGCTCTTACGAACGTCGGTGACGGGTCCTTCGCCTTCGTCTGGCTCGGCCTCGACCACGGTGTCCTGTTCGAGCACGTACCAGCCCCGGTAGTCCAAGTGTTCGAGTCGATCTACCACCTCGCCGACGTCTACGTCGCCGTCGCCCAGAGGCCGGAACGCCCCCCGGCGGGCAGCCTCCTTGAAGCTCAACTCTCTGGTGGCGACCCGCCTCGCGAGGTCCCGGTCCACGTCCTTGAGGTGGACGTGGCTCACCCTGTCCGCCGCCTGCTCGGCGACTTCGACCGGATCGCTGCCACCGATTACCAGATGGCCGGTGTCCAGGCACAGTCCCGTGTCGCAACCCTCCAGGAAGCGCCGGAGCTGGTCGTCGCGCTCGATCACGGTGCCGTAGTGGTGGTGCAGCGCGACCGTGAGGCCGTGCCGGGCGC
>JAIVIG010000381.1 GCA_020200675.1 Actinomycetota bacterium | reverse complement strand
AATAGATCCTCGAGATCGTCCGGTACGAGTTCCCCTAGACCGTCCGGCACGAGATCCAGGAGCACACTGGGCAAGCCCGACGACGAGACGGCTCCTAGGAGCTCAGTGCTCTGAGGTAAGGTGAACGCCTCGTTTGATGTCGAGCCACTGTCCCGACCACCTTCGGCGTCGCCTGCCGCGAGCGTTCCCGATGCCCTCGTAACGGTCGAAGATCTACCGATGCCAGACGGCGAAGGGGGCGGCGTCGATGACCTGCCCTCCGCGAGGGCACCTCCGTTCGGTACTGGTTCACCGGACTCCTCTGGACCTGAAGCGGCGTCGAAAAGGGGCATCGGTGCGTCAAATCCGCTGGGAGGCCCGTACTGGGCTAAGAGCAGGGAGCCGTTGGTGACGAGGGTGAGCAGCAACAAGCCGATCAGGACTCTTGCCGCGCTCAGCTTCTCGTCGATAAACCTCGCTATGAGCCCTAATATACTGCTCATCAGCTCAAAGATGTGGCGTCCTAAAAATCGATCCCTACTCTCAACTCGCTCCTAACGTATCTTATCTGCAAGTCTCCCTACGATACACTTCGCCAAAGCGCCTTAACCTACACGGACAAGCACCAAAGTATACATTGTCTGAGTTTGGTATGCAGACTCGCGGATGAGTAGATAGGGAGACCAGCCATGAAGTAATACCCGCAATGATCCCTACGGCAGCGTGGAATTTTGACTTGTTTTAAGATTGAATACAGCAGAACTTTGGTGGGGGTTCACGAGGGCCACCGGATGTGCGGTCAGCCCCCAAAGTGAACCCTGATCTGAATGGACTAGGATGATGGACTGGCGATACACGCTATACGTGATCTTTCTGTTTGTGGCGGCGGCTATATTGGTCTGGTTCGCACTCCGTGCCTGGCGCCGTCGCGGTACACCGGGTGCGACGGCGTTGGCGGTACTGATGACAGCTGGGGCCGTATGGGCGGTGGCGTATGCCTTGTCGCTGGGCACCGCCGAGCCATCGATGAGGATCTTTTGGGGCGAGTTCAAATACTTAGGTATAGTCGTGGTGCCGCTGGCATGGTTCATCTTCGCGCTTCAGTACACCGGCCGGGAGGGGTGGGTGACGCGACGCGCCCTCGCGCTGCTGGCCGTCGAGCCGACCGTGGCAATCATCTTAATCTTCACCAACGAGGCGCATGGCCTGTTCTGGAGCTCTAGGGAGTCGAGTACTACCGGGCCGTTTCCGATCGTCGAGTCGGTCTACGGACCGTTTTTCTGGGTCCACTTGTCTTATTCTTACCTCCTGCTCCTAGTCGGCACCGTCTTTTTGACCCAGGCGCTCGTCTCCTCGGCACACCTTCACCGCGAACAGAGGATAGCCTTGGTGGCTGGTACTTTGATGCCTTGGGTGATAAACGCCGTTAACGTCTCGGGCCTGGTGCATGTCGGAAGTCCTGACCCGGCGCCCTTAGCTTTCCCTGTAGCCGGCGTGGTCTTCGCGTGGTCGCTTTTCCGCTATGGGCCGTTGGATCTCGTGTCGGTGGCGCGTGACATCGTCGTCGAGGGCATGGGGGATGGAGTAATCGTTCTGGACTCGCAAGACCGCGTCGTAGACCTCAACCCGGCCGCACAGCGCATCTTGGGTTACCCTTTCTCCGAAGCCGTGGGACACCCTGTTGCGCGGATCATGCCGGATCAGGTTGCCCTGCTCAAGCGGCACCAGGGCTTGGAGGAGGCGCACGGAGAGGCGGCGTTGGGCAATGGTGCGGCGGCGCGCTACTACGATATCGTAATCTCTTCCCTGCGAACTCGAAAGGTGGCGCGCGCGGGACGTCTGATCTCATTGCGGGATATAACCGAGCGCAAGGGCCTGGAGCAGCGACTGATGCAACAGGCGCTCCACGATCCCCTAACCGGCCTCCCCAACAGGACCTTGTTCATGAACCGCCTCGAGGGCTCCCTGGCTCGTGGGAGAAGGCGCGAAAGCAAGGTGGCGGTGCTGTTTATGGACCTGGACAACTTTAAGTTCGTGAACGACTCCTTAGGGCACGAGGCGGGGGATCAGCTGCTCGTCGCGGTTTCTAAGCGCGTGCAGCCGTGCTTGCGGTCCGAGGATACCATCGCGCGCCTCGGCGGGGACGAGTTCGCCATACTGATTGAGGACGTCAAGTACACGAGCGAACCAGCGTACGTCGCGGAGCGTATTGTAGAGGAGCTTCAAGCCCCCTTCACTCTTGGCGGCCAACTGGTGGTCATCACCCCAAGCATCGGGATCGCCATTGGCGACTCCAGCCAAGACCCGTCCGAGCATTTGCTGCGCGAAGCTGACCTCGCCATGTACCGGGCCAAGGAGGATGGCAAGGCGCGCCACCGGATGTTCGACCCGATTATGGAGTACGAAACTACGGAGCGCCTGAGACTGGAGAACGACCTCAGACGGGCCTTGCAGCGTGACGAGTTCCGGGTGCACTATCAGCCAGTGGTGCACCTGGAAACCAGACGGATCGTCGGGATGGAGGCCTTGGTGAGATGGGAGCATCCCGAGCGGGGCGTGATCCTACCCGACGAGTTCGTGCCGCTGGCGGAGGAGATCGGGCTGATCATCCCCATCGGGCGGTGGGTACTCCGCGAGGCTTGCCGTCAGGCGCACAGTTGGCAAAAGCGCTACCGTGTCGAACCACCCCTGAGCATGGGCGTGAACCTCTCCACGTGGCAGCTGCGGGACTCCGACCTGGTAGAGGACGTCGAGGGGTTGTTACTAGACGCTGGGCTGGACCCTGAAGATCTGATCCTGGAGATCACGGAAAGCGCGGTGGTTGGGGCAGAGGAGCACCACCGGATGGGCACCTTACGGAGGCTGCAGGCCCTGGGGGTGCGGTTCGCCCTGGACGACTTCGGGACGGGCTATTCCTCGCTCTCCTACCTAAAGCGCCTGCCGGTTAGCCTGCTGAAGATCGACCGCTTGTTCGTAGAGAGGATCGGGCAAGACGCCGAGGACGAGGTGCTGGTTTCCGGGATAGTCTACGTGGCATCCGCCCTGGGCCTAAGCGTGGTGGCCGAAGGGGTGGAGACGCCCCAACAGTTGGCACGGGTGAAGTCCCTGGGGTGCGAGCTGGGTCAGGGGCACTATTTCTCGGAGCCGCTATCGAGTGAAGCAGCAGGGGAGCTGCTCGCGACGTACGAGCGCCAACGCTAACGTGGTAGTGGTGATAGTTCGTAGTTCTCCGCCCGCCGGTTCTTAAGGCCCATTAGCGTCCTGCCGCCCTCCGAAGGCCTTCCCGAAGGCTCCCCGCACCCAGCGCAACGCTTGACGGGCCGAAAGCCCGAGCCGTCGCAATGGGGGCAATCCTCGCCCTCGTGCCTAAAGCAGTGGGTCTTCTCTCCGGGGGTGGTGGATAGATGCGCGGTGGACGCGCTAGACTTTGCGGTGGCCATTGGGGGTCCTTCCCTTTGGTCCAGGCCTCGGTGGATTTCTTGCCAGTCATCCCGCCGGGGCCGTTTTCTTCGACGCCTGAATCATCTCATATTACTTGCTCTTAGTCAAGTGCTCTGCTAGAATTTAATAGAAGAAAACGGACGAAATAAAGGAGGCAAATGCCGACTTTAGCGGAGTTAGAGAAGTGGCTAACTACTGGTCAAACAGCAAGTAGACTGAGGAAGTCCCGGCAAGGGGTGACGTGGCTGGTAGAAAACAAGAGGATTAGAGCGGTCAAGACTCAGGCGGGGTGGCTCATTGATCCGAAGGCTGTAGAGGACTATGCGCGAAAGGAGAGCGAGTAATGGGTAGGCGCGGCAACGGCGAGGGAAGCATCACGAGGCGTAAGGACGGGCTGTACATGGCCCGCTACACGGTCGAGACGGCCACGGGACCGAAGAGAAAGGCCGTCTACGCGAAGACCCGCAAGGAGGTATCCACGAAGCTCACGGCGGCACTGGCGGACGCCTCGAAGGGCGTCACCGCCGACGGCGGCCCCAACACCGTAGGCGCGTTCCTGGGAAGTTGGCTCGAAAACACTGTGCGCGGCAGCGTCCGCAAGAGCACTTACGACCGTCACGAATCCCTGTGTCGGGTTCACCTGATACCCGGGTTAGGCAAGAAGAAGCTGAAGACCCTTAGCCCGTCCGACGTGGCCGGGTTCTACCGCCGGAAGCTGGACGAGGGATGTAGCGCCGCGTCGGTCCACAAGATGCACGAGACCTTGCACAAGGCGCTCTTCGCGTCCGCGCTGCTCTCGGATCCGGCGTGGGCTCAAGCTCTGAGCATAACCAAGAGTGGTCCCGCCGCCGTCGAGTCTGGTGAAGAGTTTACCTACACGATTATCGTTACCGGTGACGCGGGTACCGCCAAGCCCATTACCGTGACCGACAAACTGCCGAAGGGCGTGGCGCCTTCCTCGCCCCTGCCCACGGATTGCACTGCGAGCCCATCGGACCCCGTCGATACACGCATCACTGTGACCTGCACGATAAACGACAGACTGTCCGAAAAGCCCCGACCAGCTTCGAACTGAAGCCTCAAAAGCCGGCGAAACGGGTCGAAGAAGCCCCATTTTCGCTGCTGGAGGCCAGCTGTAAGGGGGCTCCAGCACCACTCCAGACCTTTTTCGGACAGTTTCTCACAGCGGTGTGCGTTAGTATTG
>JAIVIG010000122.1 GCA_020200675.1 Actinomycetota bacterium | reverse complement strand
CCGAACCTCGCCAAACGCGTAGACGACGCCCGTCCGAAGGTCATGGTCACCGCCGACGCCGGCATGCGCGGCGGCAACGCCACCGAGTACAAGCCCATCGTCGACGACGCCCTCGATGAGGCCGAATCCCCGCCGGAGCAGGTCGTCATCCTCAACCGGGGGATAGCCGAAGATCTATCCTTGACGGAGGGCCGGGATCTGGACTACGCCGACTTGCGCGAGCGCCACTGGGGCGAGGAGGTCCCGGTGGAGTGGGTGGAGTCCTCGGAGCCGAGCTACATCCTGTACACCTCGGGTACGACGGGGACGCCAAAGGGCGTGCAGCGCGACACGGGGGGCCACGCGGTCGCACTGGAGGCCTCGATGCGGCACGTCTTTATGGCAGAGCCCGGGGAGACGATGTTCACCGGGTCGGACATCGGGTGGGTCGTCGGGCACTCCTACATCGTCTACGCACCGCTGTTGCGCGGCATGACGACCATCCTCTACGAGGGGCTGCCCATACGGCCGGACCCCGGTATCTGGTGGGACATAGTCGAGGAGCACGACGTCACGACCATGTTCACCGCCCCGACCGCAATCCGGGCTTTGAGAGGCGCCGACCCCAAATATATAGAGGGACGGAACCTGGGCAGGACGCTCAGGAACCTGTTCCTCGCCGGGGAGCCTTTGGATGCGCCGACGTACGAATGGGCGACGCAGTCCCTGGGGGTTATGGTGCGGGATCACTACTGGCAGACGGAGACGGGGTGGCCGATCCTGAGCACGCTCTTACCGGGCCTGGAGGACGTGACTATAAAACCGGGCTCCGCCGGGTTCGCGTGCGCCGGGTACGACTTGAGGCTTGTACACGAGGAGACCGGCGAAGAGGTCGAGCGGGGCGAGCGCGGGGTCCTGACGATAAAATCCCCGCTCCCGCCGGGGTGTATGACCACGATCTGGGGCGACGACGAGCGCTTTGTAGAGACCTACTTCACCAGCTTCCCCGACGAGCAGCTCTACTCGACCTTCGACTGGGCCACCCGCGACGAGGAAGGTTACTACTTCATGATGGGTCGCTCGGACGACGTCATCAACGTCGCCGGGCACAGGCTGGGTACCCGCGAGATCGAGGAATCCATAAGCTCCAACGACGGGGTCGCCGAGGCGGCCGTGATCGGGGTCAAGGACGAGGACAAGGGACAGGCGGTCCACGCCTACGTCGTCCCCAAGGAGGCCCCGCAAACTGATGAGGAGGGCGACGAGCTAGAGCAGTCCATAAAGGAGACCGTGGCGGACGACATCGGGGCCATAGCCCGCCCGGCGGAGGTCCACTTCGTGGGAGCGCTCCCCAAGACGAGGAGCGGCAAGATGCTCCGGCGCGCCGTCCAGGACATAGCCGAGCAGCGCGATCCCGGAGACATCCCGACCATCGAGGACCCCTCGGCCCTCGACGAAATCCGCGCCGTCAGCGCGAAGGGCTCCTAGAAGAAGGGGCCTGAAGCCGGGAGGGATCCTCGGCGAGGATTCGGCGGACGACCTCCGCCGCGCAGCGGGGCACGAGGTGATCCCAGGGGAGGCTCTCGCGCATAAGGCAGCGTACCTGGATCCCGGAGACCTTCTTCTCTTCTCCGGGATCCAAGACCTCGACGGGGAAGCCCTCGTCGCGCAGGCGGCGGACCTTCTCCTCTTCCCAGCGCGAGTAGACCCGGACGAAATGCGTGGTCCCCTCGGGCACGTAGTGGCCGATGAGGCCGGGATCGTGTACGGGGAACGGCACGATCCCGAAGTCACGCGCTTTTAGGCCCTCGGCGAGCAGGGTGTCCCGGATCATCTGCAGGCGCTCGAAGTAAGTGAACGGGTTGGAGGCCGGCTCGTGCCGGTGCGGGCTCGCGTCCTCCTTCCGGACCGCGGTAGGGTCGGCGACGGTGATACCTACGATCAGCCGCTCGCACCGCTGCCAGGCGCGGAGCACGTACTCCAGGTGCCCGTCGTGGAACGGTTGGAAGCGCCCGTAGACGCATCCCCAAAGCGGTACTTTTTCGCGGGAATTCTTCAAGGCCCGGGCCAGGCCTCGCCGCTCCGCGGGATGCCCAAGACTTCGTCGGGTGTGGGCCGCGCTCCCCTGAAGTGCGCCCGGTCCGCCTGGCACAACAGGTACGGGAGCACGTCGCCGGCCCCGATGTGGCCGAGACCGCCCCGGGTGGCCGAGCGCTCGTCGAAGAGAGTCACCCCGTCCACCCTGACGTAAGGTCCCCTGACCAGCAGCGGCACGGAATCGCCCCAGTGGACCGTCCGCCCACCCACCGGCGTGCAGTGGTCGGAGGTCACGCACAGCACGAACCGGTCCGGTGGGAGCTCGCGGAGCGCCGCCATCTCCCGGTCGAGTTCTTCTATGACCTCCACCTTGTGTGCCGGATCTCCGGAGTGCGCCGCCTCGTCCGCGACCTTTGTATGCACGTGGACGAACCCCGCTTCTCCCGCCTCCAGCGCACCGAGCGCGCGATCCAACTTCCCGGAGAGGTCGCCGTCCAGCTCGTAAAAGAACTCGAGCCCGATGAGACGGGCCAGACCACGGAACAAGCCGCTCGAAGCGACGCTCGCGCCCGACGTTCCGGCCAGCTCCGCGAACGGGGGAATGGGCACGAACGTGCCCGTCCACTTGCTCACCAGTAGGGTTCCGGTACCTGTACTCGAAGATCCCTCGTCGAACGTGCCGGCCGCTTCCAGCAAGAACCGGTTCAGTGCGTCGGCGGTTCGTGCCGCCGTTTCGGGCCGGCTGGCCGAGGCAAGCGGCCGGGGCCTGAGCACCGGCAGGTCGGTGAAGAAGAAAGGGTCCGAGTCGGTCATCTCGCCGCTGGGAGGTTCGGGAGCGTCTCCCTGCCGGATGCGGAGGATCGCCTCGCCGCCGTCGAGGGGGAACACCTCGAAGCGGTATCCCGACCCCTCATCCGTCCAACCATCCAGGGCGGAGTAGACGGCGGGGGCGTGTTCTGGTCTCTCGCCGTAGCCGCCCACGACGTAGAAGGCGCCGTCGGGGCCGCGCTCGACCCGGCGCGGGGCGAGGAAGCTGAAGGCGTCGCCTGGGGCGCAGGGGACCCCGTGGCCCAGGGCCTCCAGGCATGCCCGCCCGGGAAACGGGTGGTCTCCATAGCCGAAGATACGGAAGTGTGCGAGTTCCGTGCTCGGTATTCGTCCTGGTCCCAGAGGATAGTAGAAGCCTGATTGCCCCTCCCGGGCCAGAGAATCCATCGTCGGGGTGCGGGCCGCCTCCAGGGGCGTACGTCCGCAAAGTGAGCGGTAGGGGCGGTCGGGTAGCCCGTCCAGCACGACGAGTAGGATCGGTAGAGGGCCTCGTCCGGTTTCGGCTACTTTAGGGTCCTCGATCTCGGGGCCTGCCCTTACCCCTTGAGGAGGCCGAGCGAGCGGGCGATCTCGCGGCGCTGTATCTCGGCCGTGCCGCCCGGTATCCGGAGGTTGCGCGCCACCCGGAAGATGTGCTCGAGGCCCGTGGACTTGAGCAGCCCAAGGCCCCCGAAGACCTGTATGGCCACGTCTGAGGCCTCCAGCAAGCACTCCTCGGTTATGAGCTTGATCGACGCGAAATCCGCCCGCGTCGCGGCGTCAGGGTTCTCGTAGGGATCGGAGGCGTCGAGTTCTTCCAGGAGGCGGTCGCACGCCGCCCGCGCCGCCCACGTCTTCCGGTAGGCTTCGCTGATCTGCAGGGCCACCTGTTCGAAGGAGCCGATGGGTCTACCGAAGGCCTCGCGTTCCTTCGCGTACTCCAGCGCGCGGTCCAGGCAGTAGCGCGAGAGACCCACGCACATGCCGGCACGCCTTGCTTTCGTCCAGTTGATCCAACGCATCGGCACCGAGAAGTCCTTCCGCGGCTCCCCGAGCCCCATGTCGTGGGGGATGCGACATTCCTCGAAGGTGAGCGAGCCCGTCTGCCCGTCGTCCAGCATGGTCTGCTGGATCGGACCGCGGGAGAAACCGGGCGTCCCCTCCGGGACGAGGAAGACGCCGAAGCGGCCGTCTTCGGTGCGCGCGACGACCTGCACGACCTCGGCGAATGGAGCGTTCGTTATCAGGTGCTTGTGTCCCGTTATGACCCAGTCGCCGTTTGCGCGCCGGGCGGTGGTCTGCATGCTCGTGGCGTCCGAGCCCGCCTCTGGCTCGGTCTGGGCGAAAGCAGTCGTTATTTCGGCGCTCATGAGCGGCTCGACGAACTCCTCCACCGCGCGGTCGGTCGCTTCCTCGATCATGGGGTTGGGGCCGTCGGTCCAGGCGAGGATCCACTGCTGCCCCCGGAAGCCGCGCAGAAAGACCTCCTCTTGCAAGTACATCGAAGCGCGCAACGACGTACCCCGCCCGCCGAGGCGTTTGGAGATGTTCGGGGCGTAGAGCCCGGCATCGGCCCCGAGTCGATGCACGGAGCGCTTGAACTCGCCTCTACTATCGGGACGTCGAATCTCATCGGCAACCTTTCTCTTGTCGGTCGCGCGGAGGCGACGGTCTAGTCTCTCCGGAGCGTCCGCAAGTGGTCTTTATAGTCCTCCTCCGAGCATCCACCTTCGGCGACGAGGGACCTCCTAGCCGCCGAGGAGCTTCTCGGCGGGTTCGTAGAGCAGGCCGTGGGCCTCGGCTACCGGCTCGGAGACGAGGTGGCCGCGCAGGGTCGAGAGGCCTTTGGCGAGCACCGGGTCCCTCTGTGCCGCGCCCTCCACGCCGTTGTCGGCGATCTCGAGGAGGTACGGGAGCGTCACGCTGGTCAGGGCGAGCGTCGAGGTGCGGGCGACCGCGCCGGGGATGTTGGCGACGCAGTAGTGGACCACGCCCTCCTCGACGTAGGTCGGGTCCGAGTGGGTCGTCGGGCGGCTCGTCTCGATGCACCCGCCCTGGTCCACGGCAACGTCCACTATAACGCTCCCGTCCCTCATGCTCGCGACCATGTCGCGGGTTACTATCTTCGGCGCCTTCGCCCCGGCCACGAGGACCGCGCCTACGACCACGTCCGCTCCCCTCACGTAGGCAGCCGTACGAGCCCTGTTGGGGATAACAAGATCCGCCCTGCCCTCGAAGATGTCGGAGAGGTACGCGAGGCGCTTGGGGTTGGTGTCCAGGACGCTCACGATGGCCCGCATACCCAAAGCTATCTTGGCGGCCTCCGTCCCCACCACGCCGCCGCCAATGATGGTGAGCCGTGCCGCGGGCGTCCCCGGCACGCCGCCGAGGAGCAAGCCCGCGCCCCCCTGCGTGCTCTCCAGGTGGTGCGCCGCTGCCTGCACCGCCATCCTCCCCGCGACCTCGCTCATCGGAGTGAGGAGCGGCAGGCTGCCGTCGGGCAGTTCGACCGTCTCGTAGGCGATGGAGTTTATCTTCCGCTCCATGAGGAACTCCGTGAGTTCCTTGTCCGCGGCGAGGTGCAGGTACGTGAAGAGCTCCTGCCCCTCCCGAAAGCGGTCGTGCTCCTCCGGCACCGGCTCCTTAACCTTTACGATCAGGCCCGCCGCCTCGAAGACCTCGTCGGCGCTACCGACGACACGCGCTCCGCACGATTCGTACTCCTCGTCCTCGAAGCCGGCCCCGACCCCGGCCCCCGTCTCGACGACCACCTCGTGCCCGTGATGCACCAACTCCGCGACCCCGTCAGGCTGCATCGAGACCCGCCGCTCGTTGTCCTTGACCTCCTTCGGAATCCCGACCACCGCAGCCATGAGAACCCCTTCCCTGATAAGTTCGATCGTCGCACACATACCTTACACCGGCCTGCCGCAAACGCGCAAAGACGTACCGGGACTCGCTCGTACCGAAAACTGGAGGCCGATCGTCCGACTTTCGGCCCGGGTGCGGTAGACCGGAGCAAGCAAATACAGAAGAAAGGTCGTCCGGCAGGTGACCGTGCACGGAATCGAAGGCCAAGAGCGAGCACCGGTGGTACCCTCTTTGCGTGTTACGGTCGCGACGCCGGATCTCGGCAAGGAGGCTCTGTAGGTATGACCGCGCCGGAACGTGTAGCATCGGGGGTATACCGAGTGGACGCGATCAGGATGTCCAACGCGATCTCGGTCTTGCTCCTCGAAGACCGCGACGGCTTTGCGCTGGTGGACACCGGCCTGGGGAGCAGCGCGGGCCGCATCCGGGAAGCCCTGGCCAGGCTCGGGGGGAGGCCGGAGGACCTGAAGCGCATCTACATCACGCACCACCACCCGGACCACATCGGCGGCCTGCCGGGCATGCTGGAGTGGGCGCCGGACGCGGAAGTGGTGGCGCCGGGACACGAAGCGGAGATCATCTCAGGCGAACGCGAACCGGACCCGGCGAGTAGCCCTCTACTCCGCTTCTTCAGCCGTTTCCAGAAGCTACCGACGGTCCCGGTGGACCGCGTGGCGCACGAGGGAGACGTGGTAGCGGGCTTCCGCGTGGTCCCCACGCCGGGCCACACCCTCGGGCACACCTCGCTCCTGCGCGACGAGGACGGCCTCCTGTTCACCGGCGACGCGTTCGGGATCCTGCTGCGCAAGGTCCTGGTCGGAGGCACGAAGGCTGCCTGCACGAATCCCCCACAAGCGAAGCGCTCGGCCGAGAGGCTGCTCGCGGAGGAGTTCGACACCGTGGTTATGACCCACGGCAA